>JAPLSD010000328.1 GCA_026398835.1 Pseudomonas sp. | reverse complement strand
GCCTTGCTCAAACGTCAAGACCTGGCCAATAACTTGCGCATGAACTGGGATGTGGTACGCGATGTGGTAGCTGCTGAAGATGGTCTTCCAGTAGAAATCGCCGTGCCGAACAATGCACCTTTGGTGTCCAGCGTGCCGATCGATCTGCAATAGTAATTGCTCATAAAATAACCCGCCGAGGCTTCGCAGCTTCGGCGGGTTTTTTATTGCCGTCAGGAAATCCGGGCAATAAAAAAGCCGACCCAAGAATGGATCGGCTTGATAATAATCCCGAAGGACTATTACTTGCGGCTAGCTTTGTCCAGCATGCGCAGAGCACGCTCGTTAGCTTCGTCAGCAGTCTGTTGTGCTTTTTGAGCAGCAGCCAGAGCTTCATCAGCTTTACGATACGCTTCGTCTGCACGAGCTTGGGAGCGAGCTGCTGCGTCTTCAGTAGCGGTCAGACGTGCTTCGGTTTCTTTTGATACGCTGCTGCAACCGGTAGCCAGAACTGCGGCCAGAGCCAGAGCAGAGAATTTCAGAACGTTGTTCATCGTGTTCCCCTTCAAGGACTTTCTATTAAAGAGCTATCTCTTCAGAGTGAGGAAATAGCCGGCGTACATACTACCCATTACTTGTAGTAAGTAAACTGACGTAGCGCAAGAAGCAAAAAATATTCTAGGCCTTGAATAATTTTCGAGCAACTTTTCATGAGGCTGTATAAAAATTATGCAGCTGCGAGGCCCGCTCTGGGCGAGCTGCTTCATAGTAGGCCATGAGTGCACGCTGGCGCCAGGGGCTGTTTTGGAGTGTAGGCGAAAGTCGGTCTATATTGATCGGTCTACACTTTTGTTGAGAATTTGCGGATCGGCTCACGCATCTTTGTCCATGTAGAGGTGACTTTAAGGAAGGGCGTTCGTCTTAAGTCTCAACATCCGGCAATGCACAGGCCATCGACCAGGGGATATTGGGTCGGGCCACCTCTACGTGACACAGAGCTGCGCCAGCGGGAGCTACACGATGACGAGCGCGCCTTGAGCATTTATGGCAATGGCGCCTACTATTTGTAACGTGCTCGGCTGCGCGAGATCGGTAAGCTCTTCTCGGTGTCCAGACAGGCACGGGGTGGCGTAGATGTTCCTTCGCCGGAAAAACATCGGTAAGGTAGGGGTCAGAATTTCTGACCCGCGAGGAGTAGTGATGAGCGAGGCGTTGTCCATCCACCATGACCAGGCTGGTCATCAGTTCGAGACCAGTGTGGACGGTCATCGTGCCTACCTGACCTATATGGACCTGGGTAAGCAGACCCTGGATATCTATCGCACGTTTGTGCCCAACGCACTGCGTGGCCGCGGTATAGCGGCCGCGCTGACCGAGCAGGCGCTGGAGTACGCAGAACAAATGGGCTACACAGTGATTCCGTCGTGCTCCTATGTGGAGCGCTACATGCAGCGTCACCAGCGGCACGCTGCGAAACTCTGATCAGGTACGCCTATAAAAATCCTGCCATGCTGTTTGCTCAGGCATGCGATCCACTGGATGCCGGGTCTTGAACCTCTCTTAAGCGCCTCGGGCCTCACTGGCCCGGGGCGTTTTGCTATGAAAAACGTCTGCGCTGGCGCGTCACTCTATCCGTTTGGATGTAAGTGGGTGGTGGCAACGCAATGGCCATTCCAGTCAGGTGGCCGGCGATGTGTTTCAAATGGTTAGGAGGGGCGCTATCCAGGCCTTATCGCCCTTCGCCAACAAAACACCTGTGCTTAACTGTTTTCAGAAAAAAACAAACAGTCAGGAATCGTCTATTCATGGATTTGAAGATTGATCGGCAGGCGCTCGTGCCGGTGGTGCAGCAAATCGTCAACGCGTTGGTGGCGTGGATTCACCAGGGAAACGCGCACTCCGGTACGCGCCTGCCTTCTATCCGACAATTGGCGCGGGACAACCTGCTCAGCCAGTCCAGCGTCATCGAAGCCTATGAGCGGATGGTCGCTCAGGGACTGCTGACATCACGGCAGGGCTCGGGTTTTTCCGTCGCCGAACCAGTGCGCGTTCTCCAGCCCCGGGATAAGGTTCAGGGGTATGAGGAGGCCGAGGCGGGGTGGGGGCACTTCACCGGCAGCCCTTTGGGTGAGTTGAAGCTGGGGTGCGGGTGGTTGCCTGAAAGCTGGCGAGAAAGCGATGACCTCAGTTACGCGATCCGCCAGATCACTCGCGCCGACATGACCGGGCTGTTCAACTACAGCACGCCGTTGGGTTTGCCGGTCTTGCGCCAACAACTGCAAAAGCACCTGAAGCAGATCAACATCTGCGTGGATGAAGGTCAAATACTGACCACCCATGGCGCCAGCCATGCTCTGGATCTGGTGGTGCGCACGCTGCTCAAACCAGGCGATTGCGTGGTGATCGAAACCCCAGGCTTCTCCAATCTCTATCGTTTGCTCAAGCTCCATGGGATTGCGCTGCTTGAGGTTCCCAGAACGTGTAGCGGGCCGCAGCTCAACGAGCTCTACAGCCTGCTGGAGAACCATAAGCCTCGCGCTTTGTTCATCAACAGCCTGTACCACAACCCGACCGGCAGCAGCCTGGCACCGACGGTGGCGCAGCGCTTGCTGCAATTGGCGACCAGTCATGACTTCTTCATTGTCGAGGACGACGTTTTTGCCGACTTACAGAAAGGCGCCTGCACTCGCCTGGTGGCCCTGGATGCTGATGAGCGGGTGATTTACGTCGCCAGCTTCTCGAAAACCCTCAGCAGTTCGCTTCGGCTCGGCTATATCACCGCCAGCGCCGAAATCATTGCCCGGCTGGCCGAGGTAAAGATGATCACTTGCCTTGGGGGCTCGCGCTTTTGCGAATCGGTGGTGGCCAGCTTGTTGGCCACCGGCGCCTATCGCAAGTTGGCGCAGCGTCTGCGTCAGCGTTTGAATAAAGACATGCTCGCCACTCTACAAGTGCTGGAGGACGCCGAGTGGGAAGTGTTCACCAGACCTGCTGGTGGCATGTTCATTTGGGCGCGACCTGGACTGTCCGACTATGCTCAGGTGCGCGAGCAGGCTGGCAAATGTGGTGTATCGCTTTCTTCTGGGGCGGCGTTCAATCCTGACGGTGCGCCGAGCAATTGGCTGCGCATCAATGTGGCCTACGCAAATGACCCGAGGGCCTTGGCATTTTTCCGTGCCACGGCTCTGCCGGATCGACCTCAACCATCCTGAAAACGACCTTGGCGTAGCTTTTTGCCATTATTCAGACGCCAGAGACTTGTGCTAAAGGGCGGCCCATTGCGAATCTGCATAAATAGAAAATGGCCTTTATGCCATTCGGCATGGGAAGGGGATAAAGCGCAATGATTACGGCCGTTCAAGGACGTTTTGCCAACCTCGGTATGGCGAAAAAACTGGGTGTCGGGTTTGTTCTGGTATTGCTCCTGACGGCATTGGTGGCAGCCATTGGCGTGTGGTCGCTGCAGGAGATCAGTCATCGCTTCGACGGTCTGAAGCAGATGTCCTCACTCAATAGCAGCCTGCTTAAAGTGCGCTTGCTGGAGCAGGACTATGCCTTGCATGGCGACCCGAAAACTGCCGATGCCTTGCATGAAGGCGTTGATGGCCTGATCGGGCTGGCGACCCAACTCAAGGCGCAGTCGGCGGTCAACGTTCCGGTAATGAACGACGTTGAACAGGCACTTGGCGCTTATCGCAAAGCTTTCGATGAGTTCGTCGAGCTGACCCAGACCAAGGACCTTGCGCTGGAAATGGCCAGTTGGTCGGTTTCCAGCGTCGCCAATAATCTCGATGTGCTCCAATCCGGTCTTGCCGATGATGGCGCCTACACGCTGAAGGAGTCCCAGGGCAAGGAGGGTGCGGAGTTTATCGAGCAAGCCAATCAGGTCAGTCAGGTATCCAGGTTGATGCTGCAGGCGATGAACGAAGCGCGTGTGCGTCTGGATCAGAGCCGCAAGGGTGAGGATGAGAGCGGGGAGCAGGGCAAGATCGAGCAGGCTGATCAGGCGCTGACCCAGGCCGAGCAGCTCAAGACTACGGTCAAGGACGCGGGGTATCAGACGGTCCTCAACGAAGTGTCCGGGCATATCGCCAGTTTCAGTGAAAAACTTACCGAGTACACCGGTTTGCTGGCGCAAGAAAAAAAGGTTTACCAGCAACTGCATGAGCGCGCCGCGCAAGTGGTCAAGCGAGTCGATCAGGCCTATGCGGCCGAAGATCAGTCGATGCAGGTGGAGCTTAAAAAGAACTCGATACTGATCATCGGCTCGTCGGCACTGGCGCTGCTGGTTGGATTGATCGCTGCGTGGGTGATTACCCGTCTGATCGTCGCGCCGCTACGAAGCGTGATTCATGTCGCTCAACAAATTGCGGCGGGGGACCTCAGCGCGACGGTCGAGGTCACGCGTCGTGACGAAATCGGCCAGCTGATGCTGGCGATGCAGCAAATGGGTGCCGGGCTCAGCAGTATTGTCAGTGGCTTGCAGGCGGGTATCGAGCAGTTGGCGAGCTCGGCTCATTCGCTGTCGGCGGTGACCGAGCAGACCAATCTCGAAGTCAGCAGCCAGAAAGAAGAAACCGAGCAGGTCGCCACGGCGATGAACCAGATGACTGCCACCGTGCACGACGTGGCGCGCAACGCTGAAGAGGCAGCCCAGGCTGCACAGAGGGCTGACGATAAGGTTGAAAGTGGTCAGCAGGTGGTTCGCCAGAGCATGCAGCGTATAGAGCAGCTCGCGGACTCGGCCACCTCGGCCAGCACTAGCATTGAAAGTCTTAGTGCGGAAATACAAAACATCGGTACGGTGCTCGGCGTGATCAAAAGCGTGGCCGAGCAAACCAACTTGTTGGCGCTCAATGCGGCCATCGAAGCGGCGCGCGCCGGAGAACAGGGCAGGGGGTTTGCGGTGGTTGCCGACGAAGTGCGGGCGTTGGCCAAGCGTACCCAGCAATCCACTGAGGAAATCGAACGCCTGGTGAGCGCTTTGCGTTCAGCCGCATATTCTTCGGTGCAACAAATTCAGAGCAGTGGTGAGTTGGTCAAATTGGCCGTCAGCGATGCGTTGCAGACCGAAAGTGCGCTGGGCAGCATTGCTGCCGCGGTATCGTTGATTCAGCAGATGAACCAGCAAATCGCCGCTGCTGCCGAACAGCAAAGCTCGGTGGCTGAAGAGATTAACCGCAGTGTCACCAGTATCCGTGCCAGTGCCGATCAATCGTCATTGGCGATGCAGGGCAATGCCGCGTCCAGCATTGAACTGGCGCAGTTGGGTGCGGAACTGAAGGGGATGGTTGGGCATTTCCGGTTGTAGGTGTGTGTAGGAGCGAGCTTGCTCGCTCCTACAGGCAAGCAGCATCTCTTAGTCGTAAATCGCTTTCTTCTTCCAGTCAGCATCGGCTTCTACCGTCTTCAGGCCTTCGGTCAATTCATTGACTTCGCCTTCTGTCGGTTGAATGTTGGTCAGCACCATTGAATTGGCGCGCGCCAGGAGTTTCTCCAGGTACTGGAGCTGCTCGTTGTAAGTCACTGGATCCTGTTGCTTACGCAGGTACTGCACGCCGCGTTCGAACGCCAGGCGCGCCTGACCAGGCTGGTTCTGTTGCAAGGCATGCTGCCCAAGGTTGTTGAAGAACTCGATATGCAGCAGCACCAGGATATGACGAATCTCCCTGATCCAGTGCTTGGCCTCGTTGGCCGGTAGAAAGCCGTCCTGTGCTGCCCTGGTCACCTGGCCATGCATCGCCTCCAATAGAAAGCGTACATCCTTGGCCTTGGCTTCAGTCTGGATCGGTGCCGGCGGGTTGTTGACCGGAATTGATTCGCCCTGGGCGACCAATGCGCTGAGTTCGGTTACCCGTGTCTTTGTAGCCGCGTCGGTCTTGTTGAGGTTCAGCAGGCGCTGAGTGACATTGAGTTCCAGCCGGGTCAGCAGCAGCTTGAGTGCTGGCGTCATCAGCTGGCCGGGGAAGGTCTCGGTGATTTCGCCGCAACGGCGCAGGCGATCGTTGAGTTCGACCTTGGTGCGCGCCTTTTCCAGCTTGTTGTTTTCCACCACATGGTTCATGTAGCCGATGGCGATCAGTATTACGATCCCGGCTATTACTAGCAGGGTGATCATGAGTGGTGTCACCGTTAAGACCTCTATATAGGGTTCGCGTGTGAGTGTAGTGGCTTGGCATTTGGGCGCATAGGACTGAACGACGAGTTGAAAGGCGTCGTCGCGCGGATGTATGCAGATTGCCATCATTCACTGCGCTGGACTATAACGCCTTGTCGGGTGCCAGAATATAGGCGCCAAACCCTGGGCGGGTGAAATGCCGAAACAGTCCCCGAAACCACTGCGAAGTCATTGATTTAAATAAATTTATATCTGGGGGTTGACGACCCCTCAATCCATCCATAGAATGCGCGCCACTTACAGCGTAAAGCACACAGCGAAACGCAGTAAGTAGTGAATGTTGTACGTGTGTCCCCTTCGTCTAGTGGCCTAGGACACCGCCCTTTCACGGCGGTAACAGGGGTTCGAGTCCCCTAGGGGACGCCATTGCGGGAATAGCTCAGTTGGTAGAGCACGACCTTGCCAAGGTCGGGGTCGCGAGTTCGAGTCTCGTTTCCCGCTCCAATTTTAAACAGCCTTGCTTTCGGGCAGGGTTGAGTGAAACCAGAACCAAGTCTTCGGATGCGGGTCTGGGCACTGGAACACACACCATGTGTTCCGGGCAGCGTGTCCCCTTCGTCTAGTGGCCTAGGACACCGCCCTTTCACGGCGGTAACAGGGGTTCGAGTCCCCTAGGGGACGCCATTTGCGGGAATAGCTCAGTTGGTAGAGCACGACCTTGCCAAGGTCGGGGTCGCGAGTTCGAGTCTCGTTTCCCGCTCCATTTTTACAAAAACGCCGCTCTCTGAGCGGCGTTTTTGTGTGTGCGTTATTTGTGTCCTGCTTGAACGCGTCACTGTAAAAAAAGGCCCGCCAGTCATGCTGAGCGGGTCTTTTGCGTTGTGGGTCACATTATTTCCTGACGCTGCGCCTGCTCTGATTGCAACACATGGATTTCAACGTCAGATGCTAAAGCCGGCTTTGACTTGTTCATGCAGGTGCAGAGCCAGATGGTTGCTGCTATCGGAAAGCAGATAGAGATGGTGAACTGGAAGATCAGGCATCGCCGCCCCCGGAATTACCCGGGTCAATCCAGGGGTCATCCTGCTCTGTTCAATCATCCCCACCGCCAATCCGCTCAGGACGCTGGCCTCGACGGCGGGTGAGCTGGCGCTTTCGAGCATGATCCGATAATAGACGCCGTGTTCTTTCAGCGCGTGAACAGCGGACTCGCGAAAGGGGCAGCCCGTCAGTTGTACGGCAATCGGCAGAGGAGACTGATCGGGTGCCTTGAAGTGTTCGGCGACTACCCATACCGGCTGGATATCACACAGCCGTTCGCCTTGCTCCAAGGGGTGTGCACTCACCACCAAGGCCAAATCCACTTGCTTGCGGCTGAACATGGCAAAGAGTTCGCCGCTGGATCTGGCGTCGACCTCAAGCTCCAGCAGTGGATTGTCTGCGATCAGCATGGGCAGGAAATCGCGCATGAATGCTGGCGCATAGGAATCGGGCAAACCAAGACGAATCCTGCCCTGCATGGGTTGGGGCGTTAGCGAAGCCAGCAAGCGGTCGTGACTCTTCAGGAACTCTGTCGTTTCCGTCAGTAGCTTCTTTCCGTACATCGTCAGTTCGACGCCCTGGTTGTTGCGATTGAATAGTTTTTGCCCAACCAACTCCTCAAGCTTGTGAATTTGCGTCGTGACGGTTGAAGCGCTGCGATGAACATGGTTCGCAGCTTCTTTAAACCGCCTGAACCGCGCCACCGCATGAAAGGTGCGCAGTAAATCAATATTCAGTCGTTGACTCATGATTCTTCTTTTTAAAAGTACTTGTACTGATTAT
>JAPLSD010000466.1 GCA_026398835.1 Pseudomonas sp. | reverse complement strand
CAACATGAGCGACAATAGCGATATACGCCCGGTGGGTGCCTATCCACCGAATCCCTTGGGCCTGCACGACATGGCTGCCAACGCCGTGTCCTGGGTCAACGACTGGTACGCAGCGGACTATTACGCAAATTCTCCGGTGGACAACCCGCAGGGCCCGGCAACCGGCACCGACAAAGTCCAGCGAGGTGGCACTTCGGTCTGGACTCCGAGTGCGTCAATGACCATGCGCCGCTTGAACGACAAACCCGTTCTGGACGAGTACTACGCACAGAACAGCTACCGCTGCACCATTCAGCAAAGCGGGCCGCTGAAATGAAGGCGCAGAACTGTCTTTTATCGCAAGTGCTGGGGCCGGCGCTGTACCTGCTCAGCGAGTCCTGCATCTTTCGTTGCGCCAATGAGCCAGGAAAAGCCATAGCAGCGCCTGCTGCTGCAACAGGTCAGCGGGAGCAAGCTCCCTCGCCACAGGGAACTTGCTTTCGGCCTACTACAAGAGTGACTCATCCGCCTTCTTGTGCTTCCAGCTGTCATTGCCCGGCAACAGAAGATTCAGCGCAATCGCCACCACGGCGCACAAGGCAATGCCTTTGAGGCCGAAGTCATCCGGGCCTGTCCCGGTGCCGATCAGCACGCCGCCAATCCCGAATACCAGCGTCACCGACACAATCACCAGATTGCGCGCTTCACTCAGATCGATTTTGTGGCGAATCATCGTGTTCATCCCCACCGCAGCGATAGAGCCGAACAGCAGGCAGAGAATCCCGCCCATCACCGGTACTGGAATGCTTTGCAACAGCGCGCCGAACTTGCCGATAAACGCCAGGCTGATGGCGAAGATCGCCGCCCAGGTCATGATTTTCGGGTTGTAGTTCTTGGTCAGCATCACCGCGCCGGTGACTTCGGCGTAGGTGGTGTTGGGCGGGCCGCCGAGCAGTCCGGCGGCAGTGGTGGCAATACCATCACCGAACAGGGTGCGGTGCAGGCCGGGCTTTTTCAGGTAATCACGACCCGTGACACTGCCGACCGCGATAACCCCACCGATATGCTCGATAGCCGGCGCCAGCGCGACCGGAACGATAAACAGAATCGCCTGCCAATTGAACTCGGGCGCGGTGAAGTGCGGTAGCGCGAACCACGGTGCTGCGGCAATCTTCGCGGTATCGACCACGCCGAAGTAGAACGCCATGGCGAAACCTACCAGCACACCGGAAATGATCGGCACCAGGCGGAAAATCCCTTTGCCGAACACCGCCACGATCAAGGTGGTCAGCAGTGCCGGCATCGAAATCAGCATGGCCGTCTGGTAGTGGATCAGCTCAGTGCCGTCGCCAGCCTTGCCCATCGCCATGTTGGCGGCAATCGGCGCCATGGCCAGACCGATGGAAATAATCACCGGACCGATCACCACGGGTGGCAGCAGCCGGTCAATGAACCCGGTGCCCTTGATCTTCACCGCCACACCCAGAAAGGTGTAAACGAAGCCGGCCGCCATCACGCCGCCCATGGTCGCGGCGAGGCCGAACTGGCCTTTGGCGAGGATGATCGGTGTGATGAAGGCAAAGCTCGAAGCCAGGAAAACCGGCACCTGACGCCCAGTGACCACTTGAAACAGCAAAGTCCCCAGGCCCGCCGTGAACAGCGCGACGTTGGGATCGAGGCCGGTAATCAGCGGCATCAACACCAACGCGCCAAACGCCACGAACAACATCTGTGCGCCCGATAAAATCGTGCGCCAGAGCGGGTCGTTGAACTCGTCCTGCATGCTCAAGCGTCCTTCTGCTTGGTACCGAAAATCTTGTCGCCGGCATCACCCAGGCCCGGAATGATATAGCCGTGTTCGTTCAGGCGCTCGTCGATGGACGCGGTGTAGATGGTCACGTCGGGGTGAGCCTTTTCCACAGCGGCGATGCCTTCAGGGGCGGCGACCAGCACCATGGCGCGGATATCCTTGCAGCCGGCCTTTTTCAGCAAATCAATGGTTGCGACCATTGACCCGCCAGTGGCGAGCATCGGATCGATGATCATGGCCAGGCGCTCGTCGATTTCCGGAACCAGTTTCTCAAGGTACGTATGGGCTTCGAGGGTTTCCTCGTTGCGGGCCACGCCTACAGCGCTGACCTTGGCGCCCGGGATCAGGCTGAGGACGCCTTCGAGCATGCCGATACCGGCGCGCAGGATCGGCACCACGGTAATTTTCTTGCCGGCAATCTTTTCGACTTCAACGGTGCCGCACCAACCTTCGATTTCGTAACTTTCGAGCGGCAGGTCTTTGGTGGCCTCGTAGGTGAGCAGGGCACCGACTTCCTGAGCAAGCTCACGGAAGTTCTTCGTGCTAATGTCTGCGCGGCGCATAAGGCCAAGTTTGTGTCGGATCAGCGGATGGCGGATCTCACGGATGGGCATAGGGAAAGGCTCCGACGGCGGGCAAAAAAACCGGCCTAGATTAATCTATCCGAGGGTGTTGTCCTATAGACATGCTGTACGTTAGTCCAGAAACGCTTGATCTGACTCCGCCGGATGCGTACCTTTGCCCGCTTTTCCGAAACAGCCACCCCCTTGGAGAGCGCCATGTCCGCTGATCTCGAGCATATCCGTCAAATCATGCGAGAGGCTGACTGCCTGTACACCGAAGCTGAAGTCGAGGCGGCCATCGCCCGTGTCGGTGCGCAAATCAATGAAGAACTGGCTGAGCGCAATCCAGTGGTTTTTTGTGTGATGAACGGTGGTCTGATTTTCTCCGGAAAACTGCTGACCCATCTGAATTTCCCGCTGGAAGCGTCCTACCTGCACGCGACCCGCTATCGCAACGAAACCACCGGCGGCGACCTGTTCTGGAAAGCCAAGCCGGAAGTCTCGTTCATCGACCGTGACGTACTGATCATCGACGACATCCTCGACGAAGGTCATACCCTGGGCGCGATCATCGACTTCTGCAAACACGCCGGCGCCCGCGCAGTGCACACCGCCGTGCTGATCGACAAGGATCACGACCGCAAGGCTCGTCCTGATCTGAAAGCAGACTACGTCGGCCTGCCGTGCATTGACCGCTACATCTTCGGTTACGGCATGGACTACAAAGGCTACTGGCGCAACGCTGCGGGCATCTACGCCGTCAAAGGAATGTAAGACATGACTACGCCAAGTTTTCTCGATCAATCACTGTTCGCCGAGCTGGTTGAGAAGGCTGCGGCGAATCCCCGTGGCCGGCAGCATCACAACTTCCACCAAATGGAAGAGCCGTGTCACCGGATGGCGGTGGGCCTGCAGCCCAGCACCTACATCCCGCCCCATCGGCACCTGGGTGACGACAAGGCCGAAACTCTGTTGGTACTCAAAGGCCGCCTCGGCCTGCTGGTTTTGCGCGTGTTACAGGCCGGCGGCGATTGCCTGGGCGTGGACCTGCCGTCAGGGGTGTTTCATGGTCTGGTGGTACTGGAAGCCGACAGCCTGATGTTCGAGTGTAAGGCCGGACCTTACCGGCCGGTGGGTGAAGGCGAGCATGCTCATTGGGCACCACGCGAAGGTGAGCCGGGCGTGGCCGAGTATCAGGCCTGGATGCGTTCGCAGTTTGATTGACTGCGGGTTGGGGCAACCCTGATTCTCTAAGGCGAGCATAGGTTTTATGCTCGCCTTAGAGACGTGTTAACGGTCACATCTCCACCCCCTCCCGCGTATTCACCCCATCCACCAAGCGCAAAATCCCCAACGGGTTGCCGTTTTTCAGCGCATCCGGCAGTAACTCGTCCGGGCAATTCTGATAGCACACCGGCCGCAAGAACCGGTCGATCGCCAGGCTGCCGACCGACGTCCCCCGTGCATCCGAGGTCGCCGGATACGGGCCGCCGTGAACCATTGCATCGCAAACTTCCACACCGGTCGGGTAGCCGTTGAGCAGCAGCCGTCCGGCTTTCTGTTCAAGGATCGGCAGCAGCGTCGAGCACAACTCAAGGTCCGCCGAAGCCAATGAAGTTGTGGCCGGTAATGATAAACATAAGAAGAAATTCTCGGCGGGGCCGCGCTCGGTGAAGAGCGCGGCGGTCAGGGCTAATGCTTACAAGCCGACATCCGGCAGCGTCGGGCGGTTGGCGAGGGCG
>JAPLSD010000073.1 GCA_026398835.1 Pseudomonas sp. | reverse complement strand
TGGGCGGGTCTGTCGCGTCAATGGGGATTTGTATTTCAGCACCCGGGAAAACACCCTGGAAGGCCCGTTCCACAGCCAGGATGATGCCGAACGGGAGATACAGGCTTATATCGAGCGTATGCAGGCACAGCGCACGAATTCATGATCACGGCGCGCCCATCGCGAGCAAGCGAACGTCGCCCGGCCCTTCCCACATTAAATCTTCTGCGTATACAGGTTCTGTGTACGACCGAGATTCAGTGTGGGAAGGGCCGGGCGACGTTCGCTTGCTCGCGATAGCTATTGGGAGAGCGACACCAAGCCTTCTGGTTTAACGCACCGCTTCAAACAGTCCCGTAGCCCCCATCCCGCCGCCCACGCACATGGTCACCACGCCGTAGCGCAGGTTTCGTCGTTGCAGCTCGCGCACCAGATGCCCGACCTGACGCGAGCCGGTCATGCCGAACGGGTGGCCAATAGAGATCGAGCCGCCGTTGACGTTGTATTTCTCGTTATCGATTTCCAGCCGATTGCGGCTGTACAGGCACTGCGAAGCGAAGGCTTCGTTGAGTTCCCAGAGGTCGATATCAGCCACCTGCAGGCCCTTGGCCTTGAGCAGTTTTGGCACCGAGAACACCGGACCGATACCCATCTCGTCCGGCTCGCAGCCGGCGACGGTGAAACCACGGAAGAACGCGCGGGGTTTGAGGCCAAGCTCCAGGGCCTTTTCCAGGCTCATCACCAAGGTCATCGACGCGCCATCAGACAGCTGCGAGGAGTTGCCCGCGGTCACCGAACCGTCTTCAGCAAACACCGGTTTCAACCCGGCCAGGCTTTGCAGGGTGGTGTCGGGGCGGTTGCAGTCATCTCGATCGACGACGCCCTCCAGGATCTGCACCTGGCCAGTGGTTTTGTCTTCGACTGTGTATTTCACCGCCATCGGCACGATTTCATCGTCGAACAACCCGCAGGCCTGAGCCTGGGCGGTGCGCTGCTGACTTTGCAGGGCATAGAGATCCTGCTCCTCACGGCTGACGCCATAGCGGCGGGCGACAATTTCGGCGGTCTGACCCATCGGGAAGTAGATGCCTGGCACCTGCTCCTTGAGCAACGGGTTGATCAGGTTATCGGTGTTGACGCTTTTCATGGTCAGGCTGATGGACTCGATACCACCGGCGATGATGATGTCGCTGCAACCGGAAGCGATCTGGTTGGCGGCAATGGCAATCGCCTGCAAACCCGACGAGCAAAAGCGGTTCAGGGTCATGCCGGCGGTGCCGGTGCCCAGCTTGGATAACACCGCGACATTGCGGCCGATGTTGTAACCCTGGGCCCCTTCGTTGGAACCGGCGCCGACGATGCAATCCTCGACGCTGGCCGGGTCGACGCCGTTGCGGGTCAGCAGCGCATTGACGCAATGGGCAGCCATGTCATCCGGACGGGTCTGGTTGAACTTGCCACGAAAGGATTTGGCCAGGCCAGTCCGCACGCTATCGACGATCACCACTTCACGCATGGCATACCTCATTGTTGTTGTCGGTTTAAAGTGGATCGAGCATAAATCCACCCTATTACCGACCGCGACAATCATTCACCCCGCGTATGCGTAACCATCGACTTACTGTTTGTCCTTTTTCATCTTCCGGTCGTGTTTGTCAGACTTCTCGAAGGCTTCCTCCAGCGCCCGATTGATGGTGCGCAACACTTTGACCCGGGCCCAGCGCTTGTCATTGGCCTCCACCAGCGTCCAGGGTGAAATCTCGGTGCTGGTGCGGTCGACCATGTCGCAGACGGCGGCGCGGTAGTCATCCCACTTCTCGCGGTTGCGCCAATCGTCTTCGGTGATCTTGAAACGCTTGAAGGGAATGGCTTCGCGGGCCTGGAAGCGCTCCAGCTGGGTTTGCTTGTCGATGGCCAGCCAGAACTTCACCACGATCACCCTGGCATCGCTGATCTGCTCCTCGAAGTCATTGATCTCGGCGTAAGCGCGCATCCAGTCGGCCGTGCTGCAAAAGCCTTCGATACGCTCCACCAGCACCCGGCCGTACCAGGAGCGGTCGAACACGGTGAATTTGCCTCGCGCCGGAATGTGCCGCCAGAACCGCCAGAGGTACGGGTGAGCGCGTTCTTCTTCGGTCGGCGCGGCGATCGGCACGATGCTGTATTGCCGCGGATCGAGGGCCGCCGCCACTCGCCGGATCGCCCCGCCCTTGCCCGCCGCATCGTTGCCTTCGAACACTGCCACCAGTGCGTGTTTGCGCATGCGTTTGTCGCGCATCAAGCCAGAGAAACGTGCCTGCTCGGTAATCAGTTGCTCTTCGTAGTCGTCCTTATCCAGGCGCCGGGTCATGTCCAAACTGCCGATCAGACTCAGTTGATCGACACTTGAGGGCAGCGGCGCAGCATTCACTGAGTCGGGATTGATCTTGGGTCGGTTCAGGGCGTTTTGCAGACCTTCGAGCAAAATCTTGCCGACTGTCAGACTACGATAATGTGCATCGACACCTTCGATCACATACCAGGGCGCGTAGTCACGACTGGTGCGGCGCAGCACACGCTCACCGTATTTCACGAACTTGTCGTAGGTTTGCGATTGCTGCCAGTCCAGTGGGCTGATACGCCAGCTGTGCAGCGGGTCGTCCTGCAGGACTTCGAGACGGGTTTTCATTTGTTTTTTGGACAGGTGGAACCAGAACTTGAAGATCAGCGCGCCTTCGTCGCAGAGCATTTTCTCCAAACGCTCGGCACCGCCGATGGCCTGATCCAGCACGGCGTCCTTGAACAGCCCGTGAACCCGGCTCTGCAACATCTGGCTGTACCAGTTGCCAAAGAAAATCCCCATCCGCCCCTTGGACGGCAGCATCCGCCAGTAGCGCCAGGCCGGAGGACGGGCCAGCTCTTCATCGGTCTGCTGATCGAAAGTGCGGACCTCGATCAGCCGTGGGTCCATCCATTCGTTGAGCAACTTGACGGTCTCGCCCTTGCCGGCCCCCTCGATGCCGTTGATCAACACGATGACCGGAAAGCGCCCTTGCTGCTGCAAATCGAACTGGGCTTCGAGCAAGGCTTCACGCAGGGCCGGCACCTCGGCCTCAAAGGTTTCTTTGTCGATGGCGTGACCGATTTCAGCGGATTCGAACATGGGCGCCTCTCCTTCCAGGATTGAGCAAGACTAGCGGATTGGGCAGCGGTTTGTCTGAGCAATGCAGCAGGCGTTGCCATGGATCAATCCCCATGGCAGCGATCAGCTAGAATGGCCGCCTTGCCGTTGCCGAGCCGAACATGACCACTCAATTGCCCCACGCCCAGATCGACTGGGACGACCAAGGTCGTCCGCGCTCACAGGTGTATGACGATGTGTATTTCTCCGACCAGTCGGGCCTTGAAGAAACCCGCTACGTGTTCATCGAACAGAACCGATTGAGCGAGCGCTTTGCCGCGTTGCCGGTGGATGGGCGCCTGGTCATCGGCGAAACCGGTTTCGGCACCGGGCTGAATTTTCTCTGTGCCTGGCAATTGTTCGAGCAACAGGCTGTGGCCGGTGCGCGGCTGCATTTTGTCAGTGTGGAAAAGTACCCGCTAAGCCCCCCCGACCTGCAACGCGCCCTCACTCTTTGGCCTGAACTCAAGCCTTTTGCCGATCAGCTTCTGGCGCAATACATCGCCATCCATCAGGGCTTCCAGCGCCTGGTGCTCGATGGTGGGCGGGTGACTCTCACCCTGCTGATCGGTGACGCGTTGGAGCAACTGCCACAACTGGACGCGCAGATCGATGCCTGGTTTCTCGACGGCTTCGCCCCGGCGAAGAACCCGGACATGTGGACGTCCGAACTGTTTGCCGAGCTGGCTCGCCTGGCCGCCCCCGGTTCGACCATCAGCACCTTTACCAGCACCGGTTGGGTACGACGCCTGCTCAATGCGGCAGGCTTCAAGATGCGGCGCACGCCGGGGATCGGTCATAAATGGGAAATCCTGCGGGGCGAATTCCTTGGCTGGCCT
>JAPLSD010000704.1 GCA_026398835.1 Pseudomonas sp. | reverse complement strand
GTGGCCATCGTCGGCGACATCCTGCACTCACGGGTTGCACGCTCGAACATGCTCGCGCTGAAAACCCTCGGCTGCCCGGACATCCGCGTAATCGCGCCGAAAACCCTGCTACCGATCGGCATCGAGCAGTACGGCGTGAAGGTCTACACCGACCTGACCGAAGGCCTGAAGGACGTTGACGTGGTGATCATGCTGCGCCTGCAGCGCGAGCGCATGACCGGCGGCCTGCTGCCGAGCGAGGGCGAGTTCTACCGTTTGTTCGGCCTGACCACCGCGCGCCTGGCCGGCGCCAAACCGGATGCCATCGTCATGCACCCGGGGCCGATCAACCGTGGGGTGGAGATTGAGTCGGCGGTGGCCGACGGTCCGCACTCGGTGATCCTTAACCAGGTGACCTACGGCATCGCGATACGTATGGCCGTGCTGTCCATGGCCATGAGCGGGCAAACTGCCCAGCGTCAATTCGAGCAGGAGAACGCCCAGTGAAGCTCAGCATCCTCGGCGCCCGCGTCATCGATCCAAGCAGTGGCCTGGATCAAGTTACCGATATTCATGTTGAAGCCTGCAAGATCATCGCTCTTGGCGCTGCTCCGGCCGGTTTCGTCGCCGTCGACACCATCGACGCCAAAGGCCTGGTGGCCGCACCCGGCCTCGTTGACCTGAACGTCGCTCTGCGTGAACCGGGTTACAGCCGCAAAGGCACGATTGCCAGCGAAACCCGCGCGGCCGCAGCCGGTGGCGTCACCAGCCTGTGCTGTCCGCCCCGGACCAAGCCGGTGCTGGACACCTCGGCGGTGGCCGAGTTGATCCTCGATCGCGCTCGCGAAGCCGGCAACTGCAAAGTCTTCCCGATCGGCGCATTGAGCAAAGGCCTGGAAGGCGAGCAACTGGCAGAGCTCATTGCATTGCGCGATGCCGGTTGTGTCGCGTTCAGCAACGGTCTGGACAGTTTCCGCAACACCCGCACCCTGTGCCGGGCGCTGGAGTACGCCGCAACGTTCGATTTGACGGTGATTTTCCACTCGCAGGACCATGACCTGGCAGAAGGCGGCCTGGCCCATGAAGGCCCGACCGCGAGCTTCCTCGGTTTGCCGGGAATTCCGGAAACCGCCGAAACCGTGGCTCTGGCCCGGGATCTGCTGTTGGTCGAGCAAAGCGGCGTACGCGCACACTTCAGTCAACTGACCAGCGCTCGTGGCGTGGCCCTGATTGCTCAGGCCCAGGCTCGCGGGTTACCGGTGACGGCCGATGTGGCGCTGTATCAGCTGATTCTGACGGACGAAGCACTGATCGACTTCAATAGCCTGTATCACGTGCAACCACCGCTGCGCACCCGCGCCGACCGCGATGGCCTGCGCGAGGCCGTGAAGTCTGGCGTGGTTCAGGCCATTTCCAGCCATCACCAACCCCATGAGCGCGACGCCAAGCTGGCGCCATTCGGTGCAACCGAGCCGGGCATTAGCAGTGTCGAATTGCTGCTGCCATTGGCCATGACCCTGGTGGAAGACGGTTTGCTGGACCTGCCAACGCTACTGGCGCGCCTGAGTGCCGGCCCGGCCGACGCACTGCGCCTGCCGGCCGGCAAACTCGCTGTAGGCGCGCCAGCCGACCTGGTGCTGTTCGACCCGGCCGCCTCGACGGTAGTTGGTGAGACCTGGCTGTCCAAGGGTGAAAACTGCCCGTTCCTCGGCCATAGCCTGCCAGCTTCCGTGCGTTACACGCTGGTCGATGGGCGGATCAGCTACAGCAGCTGATGATCGTTTGCGTCCGCTCTTGAATGTGACGCAGAGCGTCACGGGATGCATTCCCACGCGGGAGCGTGGGAACGATCCTTAGGCGCGATTACGTTGGGCATTTCTGATAGAGATCTGGTCATTCAGCGTCCAGAAGTCATACAGCACGCCGATCAGGAAGAAACCACCGGTGACCAG
>JAPLSD010000728.1 GCA_026398835.1 Pseudomonas sp. | reverse complement strand
GGCTGAAGACTTCTCCAACAAAGAGAAAATAGCCGGCCTGCTGCGCTTCGCCTCGACTCACGAAGAGGGCGGCGAGCAAGTGGTTGCATTGGCCGATTACCTGGCTCGCGCCAAAGAAGGTCAAGACAAGATCTACTACCTGACCGGCGAAACCTACGCGCAGGTCAAGAACAGCCCGCACCTGGAAGTCTTCCGCAAGAAAGGCATCGAAGTGCTGCTGCTGACCGACCGTATCGACGAGTGGCTGATGAGCTACCTCAGCGACTTCGACGGCAAAAGCTTTGTCGACGTGGCGCGCGGTGACCTGGACCTGGGCAAGCTGGACTCGGAAGAGGACAAGAAGGCTGCCGAAGAGGTCGCCAAGACCAAAGAGGGTCTGGTCGGGCGCATCAAAACCGCTTTGGGCGAGGCTGTCAGCGAAGTGCGGGTTTCCCACCGTCTGACCGATTCCCCGGCGATCCTGGCCATCGGTGAGCAGGACCTGGGCATGCAAATGCGTCAGATCCTTGAAGCCAGCGGCCAGAAAGTCCCGGATTCCAAGCCAATCTTCGAATTCAACCCGGCTCACCCACTGATCGATAAACTCGACAACGAGCAGAGCGAAGAGCGCTTCGGCGACCTGTCGCACATCCTCTTCGATCAGGCTGCCCTGGCAGCCGGTGACAGCTTGAAAGACCCGGCCGCCTATGTGCGCCGGTTAAACAAGCTGCTGGTTGAGCTGTCGGTTTAACACAGTTGTAAAAAAACCCGCTTCGGCGGGTTTTTTCATTCTCGAGTCTTAGGAGTCTGAAATGAGCCAAGTCACTGTTCGTTCCGTGGTCTATCAGGTCGATGGCCAAACCTATGAAAGCCGTCTGGCGTTCGATGCCAGCCAAAAGGGCGCACGCCCGGGCCTGTTGATGGCGCCTAACTGGATGGGCGTCAGCGCGGGGGCCGAGAGGATTGCCGAGTCCGTGGCCGCCAAAGGTTATGTGGTGCTGATTGCTGACCTCTATGGTCAGACAGTTCGCCCACAAAATGGCGACGAGGCGGGCGCGGCGATGATGCCGTTGAAGAATGATCGGGCCCTATTGCGCAAGCGGATGCAGGCGGCGTTCGAGGCGCTGCAAAGTCAAGGCGAAGCAGCCGTTGATACCTCGAAACTGGCGACCTTCGGTTTCTGCTTCGGTGGTTGCTGCTCACTGGAGCTGGCCCGCACTGGTGCACCGTTGAAAGCTGCTGTGTCGTTCCACGGTACGCTGGATACGCCGAATCCGGCGGATGCCAGGAACATCAAAGGTTCGGTGCTGGTATTGCACGGCGCCTCTGACCCCTTGGTGGCCAAAGAACAACTGCCTGCTTTCGAAGATGAGATGAATGCGGCTGGGGTCGATTGGCAACTGCTCAGCTACGGCGGCGCAGTGCATTCCTTCACTGATCCGAACGCGA
Organism: Pseudomonas sp.; assembly: GCA_026398835.1. Lineage (GTDB taxonomy): Bacteria > Pseudomonadota > Gammaproteobacteria > Pseudomonadales > Pseudomonadaceae > Aquipseudomonas. Next base: position 734 of record JAPLSD010000728.1, on the reverse strand, counting down.
ATGTGCCGGGCAAGATGATGTACGACGCCAAGACCGCGAGCCGGGCTTTTATGTCGATGCACAACTTGCTGGATGAAGTGTTCGAGGACTGATTTCGGTTTCGCCGCAGACTTGATCGTTCCCACAGAGTGGGAACGATCATTAGAGCGGAGTCGGTTTGCTCCGCCCCACGGGTAGCTCAATCCGCTCACTCTCACCCGGCACCGTCGGCCAATCCCCGGCCGCCCAGCGTGCACGGGCCTGGTCGATCAATGCAGGGTCGCTGGCAACGAAGTTCCAGTTGATCCGGCGCGGCCCGTCCATTGGGGCGCCGCCAAACAGCACCGCATGACAATCGCTTTCAGCGAACAGGGTCATGATTTCCCCGGCAGGCAAAACCACCAGCGAGTGTGCTTCAACAGGCTCGCCGTTCAGTTGTGCGTCACCGTCGAGCACATACAGTGCGCGTTCTTGATGTTCATCGGGAATCAGCAAGATTGTCGCCGTTTGCAGATGCAGTTCGGCGTACAGCGTAGGGGAGAGCACCGGCACCGGTGATGCCAGGCAAAAACCTGAACCGGCAATCATCCGGATCTTCACCCCGAGGTTGTCGCTGACCGGCAGGGTGTCAGCGGGGTAGTGGCTGTAATGGCCTGGACCTTGTTCATGTTCTTTCGGCGAGGCCAGCCAGATTTGCAAGCCATGCATGCTGAAGCCGCTGGCCTTGAGTGATTCAGGGGTGCGTTCAACATGGG
>JAPLSD010000712.1 GCA_026398835.1 Pseudomonas sp. | reverse complement strand
TTGCGCATCGTCGAGCGAGTCATCCATGGTCACGCGGCGGACAACGAGTTCATGGTCATCGAACATTTCGATCGTCACTGGCAGCCGCTGCGCGAGTACAACCAGGACAACCCGGCCGACGGTTTTCGGCCCTACGGCACGACGCCGGGCCATGGTTTTGAATGGTCACGATTGCTCTTGCACCTTGAGGCCGCGCGAGTGCACGCGGGCATGCTGACACCCGGTTGGTTGGCGATCGATGCGCAAAGGTTGTTCGAGAATAACTGTCTTCACGGCTGGGAGGTCGACGGTGCACCGGGCATCGTCTACACCCTGGACTGGGACAATCGGCCGGTGGTTCGCCATCGATTGCACTGGACCCATGCCGAAGCCAGCGCTGCGGCCAGCGCTTTGCTCAAGCGCACGGGCGAGCAAGAGTACGAGGCCTGGTATCGGCGTTTTTGGGAATTCTGCGAAACCCGTCTGATCGACCGAGACAACGGCAGCTGGCGTCACGAACTGGACCCGCAGAATCAACCCAGCGCCGATATCTGGCCCGGCAAGCCCGATCTCTATCACGCCTGGCAAGCGGTTCTGCTGCCCCGGTTACCGCTGGCGCCGAGCATGGCGACTGCGCTGGCCCAGAGCACTGCTGTGTAACCATGTCGTGACATTTGCGCGTCCCTTCGTTACCCGCGAAGGCCAAAGCTCTGTTTAAAATCATTTGCAGCGCAAGCACCAGACTTGCATGCATAACAACAAGAAAGGTACTCCGATGAATGCGATCACTCGCCTCGCCACTGTCATTTCTCTCGCCTCGTTGTTTCCCCTCAGCGCGCTTGCTGCCGATGCCAAAGGTACGGTGGAAGTTGTGCACTGGTGGACCTCGGGTGGTGAAGCAAAAGCTATCGATGTCCTGAAAAAACTGGTCGAAAAAGACGGTTATATCTGGAAGGACAGCGCTGTCGCCGGCGGCGGCGGTGCAGCTGCCATGACCGTGCTGAAAACCCGCGCCGTCTCCGGGAACCCGCCTTCTGCCGCACAGATCAAAGGTCCGGACCTGCAAGAGTGGGGCGCTCTGGGCCTGCTGACCAACCTCGATGAAGTGTCCAGCCAGAACAACTGGGACAAGCTGCTCTCCAAGACTGTTTCCGACACCATGAAGTACGACGGTCACTACGTGGCTGTGCCGGTGAACATCCACCGGGTCAACTGGTTGTGGATCAACCCGCAAGTCTTCAAGAAGGCCGGCATCGACAAAGCCCCGACCACCCTCGACGAATTCTACGCCGCTGGCGACAAGCTCAAAGCCGCCGGTTTCATCCCGCTGGCCCATGGCGGTCAGCCTTGGCAGGACAGCACCGTTTTCGAAGACCTGGTGCTGAGCATCATGGGGCCGGACGGCTACAAGAAAGCCCTCGTCGACCTCGACGAGAAAACCCTGACCGGCGAGAAGATGGTCGAAGTGTTCACTGCGCTGAAGAAACTGCGCGGTTACATGGACCCGGACGGTACGGGTCAGGACTGGAACCTGGAAGCCGCCAAGGTCATCAATGGCAAGGCCGGCATGCAGATCATGGG
>JAPLSD010000278.1 GCA_026398835.1 Pseudomonas sp. | reverse complement strand
GCGCCATGGCCCAGACGTTCGGCGGGAACAAATGCCAAACCGAGTGCACGCCGGGCGTCCGGGCGCAAATGGGCAACCGCTTGCCCGGCGAAGCTGATGGTCGCGGCGTCAATACGAGCAAGGCATTCTTCGCCACCGAGCAGAGCCAGCAACTCGTCCTGCCCATTCCCGGCGACACCTGCGATGCCGACGATTTCGCCGCAACGCACTTCAAGGCCAATCTCCCTCAACGAGCAGCCAAACGGATCCGGGTTGTGCCAGGACAGATCCTGAACCTGCAGAAAGATTTCGCCACCCACGGCTTTCGGGTAATCGGCGATCAGCCCTGCGGCGTCACCCACCATCAACCGCGCCAACTCTTGATCCGAACACTCGGTCGGAACGCAGTGCCCGGTCACTTGACCACCGCGCAGTACCGTGGCGCTGTGGCACAGCGCCCGAACCTCGCCGAGCTTGTGGCTTATAAACAGAATGCTGCAACCCTCGCTGGCCAATCGGCGCAGGGTGACGAACAATTCGTCGGCCTCCTGCGGCGTCAGCACCGACGTTGGCTCATCGAGAATCAGCAGGCGAATGTCCTGCATCAGGCAACGAATGATCTCCACCCGCTGACGTTCGCCAATCGACAGGCTGTGCACCAGCCGCTCTGGCTCAATAGCCATGCCATAACGCTGCGAGACTTCGCGAATAAGCGGTTCCAGCTGTTTGGGTGTGCCTGCCGCAGCGCCCATGGCCAGGGCAATGTTCTGCGCCACGCTCAGGGTTTCAAACAGCGAGAAGTGCTGGAACACCATGCCAATCCCCAGGCTGCGCGCCTGGGCCGGGTTGCGCATGGTCAACCGCTGCCCTTGCCAGATCATCTCGCCGGAGTCGGCATGGGTCACGCCGTAGATGATATTCATCAATGTGCTTTTACCGGCGCCGTTTTCACCGAGCAGTGCGTGGATCTCACCGGGTTGGATACTCAGGTCGATGCTGTCGTTGGCCAGGCAGCCGGGATAGCGTTTGCTGATTTTGCGCAGTTGCAGGCGGGGCGTTTGATCAGGGATCGGCACGGGGTTTGGCATGACAGGCTCAGGGCGATTGAAGTGATGCCTGTGGGTAAAGCAAAATCCTGGCCAATGAGTCAGGAAAGCACTGAGATCAGCGTCGTTCTGCACCTGCAGATCGTGCGATGCGATATTTTGATCCTCGATCCGGCACCACTTCAGGGCAATCCAGTGGGTAAGGCTCAGGTTTTGCCCTTATCAAGCTGGTTAAAAAATGATCAGGCGATGCAAAGCGTTGCCACCTATGCGACTTAGCCAGCCTTGCACGGGTTATCCACAGGTTGCTCCACAGTATTTGTGTGCAAGCCAAATGCACGGGCATAAGCACTGAAGGGCTTTCTTCTAAAGGTGATAAACCGCTCTAACTGATTGTTTTACGGTTAAATTAATCGCCTTTAAGGGTGTTTGGACGAAAAGTGAACAACGGCCGCAAAGCCACGTCGCAGAAGGGGTTCAGGGGAATGTACTCAGGTTATCCACAGTCGGGTGCACAGCAGGTGTGGGCAAGTCGTGGGAGCACTTGGTTTGTTTCTTGCCCCAAAAGATCGCAGCCATCGGCGGAACGCGATCCATGTAGGAGCTGGCTAAGGTTCGGGCCGCGTTCGGACGATTTTTTGATTTTGTTCTTGCCCGGATTGGGCCCCTAGCGCTGCAACAAAATCCGCCCTCGACTCAGGTCCGCCAGTTGCGTTTGCAGGATATCAATCTGCGCTTCGCCGACTGCCAGTTGCAGCTCCACGCCATTGGCGGTGAAGGTTTCCTCCAGCACCAGGCCACCAAGTTCGGCCACCCGCAGTTTGACCAGCGCCAATTCGCTGAAACCGCAGGCGCAGCGCAGTTGCACGCGACTGATCAGCGCAATGCGTTCGGCGCCTTGCAAACACTTGTTGGCGCTGCCGCCGTAGGCCCGGGCGAGGCCGCCGGTGCCTAACTGGATGCCGCCGTACCAGCGAACCACCAGCACCGCGACGTGATCACAATCCTGCGCTTCGATGGCCGCCAGAATCGGTCGGCCAGCAGTACCGCCCGGTTCGCCGTCGTCATTGCTGCGGTATTGATCGGCGAGTTTCCAGGCCCAGCAATTGTGCGAGGCATTCAAGTCGCTGTGCTGCTCGATGAACGCCTGAGCCTCGGCAGCGCTGGCAATCGGTGCTGCGAGGGCAATGAAGCGGCTTTTGCGAATTTCTTCGCGATATTCGCAAAGGCCAGCGAGGGTAAAAGGCATGCGCGAGGATCTTTTAAAGGGTTGGCTTGAGGCCGCAGCCCTTGAGAATGATACGGATCAGATTGTTGCCGGCGTCTTCCATGTCTTGCTTGGTCAGTTTGGTGCGGCCGGTCACGCGGCAGATCTGCGTGGCGAAGTCAGCATAGTGTTGGGTGCTGCCCCACAACAGGAAAATCAGATGCACCGGGTCGATTGGGTCCATCTTGCCGGCATCGATCCAGGTCTGGAACACGCCTGCCCGGCCCTGGAACCAGGCGCGATAGTCCTGGCTGAAATACTCCGTCAGGCATTCACCACCGCTGATGATCTCCATGGCAAAGATCCGCGAGGCTTGCGGCTGGCGACGGGAAAACTCCATTTTGGCGCGGATGTAGCGGGTGAGCGCTTCGGCAGGATCGTCTTCGGCGGTCAGCGTGTTGAATGCGCTGTCCCACAATTCGATGATGTTGCTCAGCACCGCTACATAAAGCCCAAGCTTGTTGGTGAAGTAGTAATGCAGATTGGCCTTGGGCAGCCCGGCATTCTGCGCAATGGTGTTCATGCTGGTGCCTTTGTATCCGTGACGAGCGAACTCGTCTTCGGCGGCCTTGATGATTGCCTCTTCGTTCTTTTGGCGAATTCGGCTGGCAGGCTTGCCGGTGTGAGCTCCGGCGTGAGCTGGGACTTCAAGGGTCATGTAAGTTTCCGAGCAGTTCTGTGGGTGCAACCAATGCGTTGATAGCGCACCCACAAGAATCAGACAAGCCTTGTCACCATAAAAGATCGGGTTTACCGCGTGGCCGCCAGGCTCTCCAGAAAGCTTTCCAACACCAAATGAGGACGACGGCCCTTGCGGGTGACCGACGCCAGGCTCAGGTCATAAAAACGCGCTTTGGGTTTCAATGCGCGTAACCGACCTTGCTGGACCCAGAGGGCGGCGTAATGGTCCGGCAGATAACCGATGTAGCGCCCGGTCAAAATCAGAAACGCCATGCCTTCGCGGTCCGACGCGCTGGCGGTGCAATTGAGCGCCTGATAGTGCGCCTGGATCTCGGACGGCAAGCGGAAGGTCGGTGCGATGGCGTCCTGACTGTTGAGGCGCTCATCGTCCAGTTGCTTGTCATCGACATAAAACAGCGGATGCCCGACCGCGCAGTAGAGCAGCGAACGTTCGCTGTACAGCGGCTGGTATTCCAGGCCTGAGAGCGCGCTGGCTTGTGGCACCACACCCACATGCAGGCGTCCGTCGAGCACACCTTGTTCCACCTCGTTGGGGGCGATCATGCGGATCTGGATCTGCACGTCGGGCCCGCGTTCCTTCAACTGGGCCAGAGCATGGGTGATGCGCATGTGGGGCAGGGTGACCAGGTTGTCGGTCAGGCCGATGGTCAGTTCACCACGCAGATGTTGGTGCAGGCCGTTGACCTCGGTGCGGAAACTTTCCAGCGCACTTAATAGCTGCAAGGCCGATTGATAGACCTCGCGTCCTTCCTCAGTCAGCGAGAAACCGGCGCGACCGCGTTGGCACAGGCGCAGGCCGAGGCGCTGTTCAAGGTCGCTCATCTGCTGGCTGATGGCCGAGCGGCCGATTCCCAGCACGGTTTCCGCTGCGGAGAAGCCGCCGCATTCGACCACGCTGCGAAAGATCCGTAACAAGCGGATATCAAAGTCACTGACTTGCGCCAGCGGATCGGGGCGACGACTGCTCATAGTTTAGTGCTGGCCTGACTGAACGTTAGAAAAGTTGGATTTCACCGACTTTATCCCCGTGGCAATTTAGCTGCAAGAACGCTTTTGATCCCTACGCCGCTTATTGCCCTGCGAGGTTTTGCTCATGAACTTGCCTGAAAACGGTCCGGTCTCCCTGGCCAGCCAACTCAAGCTCGATGCTCACTGGATGCCTTACACCGCCAACCGCAACTTTCATCGCGACCCGCGTTTGATCGTGGCCGCGGAAGGCAGTTACCTGATCGATGACAAAGGTCGCAAGGTCTACGACTCGTTGTCCGGCCTGTGGACCTGTGGCGCTGGGCATACCCGCAAAGAAATCCAGGAAGCCGTTTCGAAGCAATTGGGCACCCTCGATTACTCGCCGGGCTTCCAGTACGGTCACCCTCTGTCGTTCCAACTGGCAGAGAAAATCACCGAGCTGACCCCAGGCAATCTGAATCACGTGTTCTTTACCGACTCCGGTTCCGAGTGCGCCGATACCGCGGTGAAGATGGTGCGCGCCTACTGGCGTCTGAAAGGTCAGGCAACCAAGACCAAAATGATCGGTCGTGCCCGTGGTTATCACGGCGTGAACATCGCCGGCACCAGTCTGGGGGGCGTTAACGGCAACCGCAAAATGTTCGGCCAGGCGATGATGGATGTCGACCATCTGCCGCACACCTTGCTGGCGAGCAATGCCTACTCCCGTGGCATGCCGGAGCAGGGCGGTATCGCACTGGCCGATGAGCTGCTCAAGCTGATCGAGTTGCACGATGCGTCAAACATCGCTGCCGTATTCGTCGAGCCTATGGCCGGTTCCGCCGGTGTGCTGGTTCCGCCTCAGGGTTACCTCAAACGCCTGCGTGAGATCTGTGATCAGCACAGCATCCTGCTGGTCTTCGATGAAGTGATCACCGGCTTCGGTCGCACCGGTTCAATGTTCGGTGCCGACAGCTTCGGCGTGACTCCGGATTTGATGTGTATCGCCAAGCAAGTCACCAACGGCGCGATTCCGATGGGCGCGGTGATTGCCAGCTCCGAAATCTATCAGACCTTCATGAATCAACCGACGCCGGAATACGCGG
>JAPLSD010000061.1 GCA_026398835.1 Pseudomonas sp. | reverse complement strand
GGCCGGTGGTTGGCGGCGGACATGGGGCAACAGTCCGTGCCGGGAAAACACCTCGATCGGCCCGCGATGTCCGGCCTGTTCCAGCGACACCACGGCATCGACCATGGTCAGCCCGGAGCCGATGATCAACACCGTGGACTGTGGATCGAGTCGGGCCATGGCCGACACATCCCAGGGGTCCACCGCTGCCGCGTTCAAACCGCTGGATTCGGTTTGCGGCGTGCGCGCGGCGGGGAACATGCCCGTGGCCAGCACTGCGAACGCACCGCGCAGTTGCGTACCGTCGCCGAGGATCAACAGGACCCCGGTTTCGTCCGTTTGCAGATCGACCACTTCCCCACGAACATGCTCGACGCTGGAGCCGTTCTGCGCACCCACTGCCTGCGCTTCGGCCAGTCGTTGCTGCACATACAGGCCAAAGATCCCCCGTGGCGGGAACAGCTCACTGACCGGTACATGTTGCTGATCCGACTCCGGCCAACCACCGCCGGCGATGAACTCACCGAGCCATTGAGTCAGGTCGTCGGCGTTGTCCGGGTCGACGCTCATACGCGCCGCGTTGCCGTTCAAGGTATGTCCCAACTCGACCGCGCTGTAGGCCTCGCCCCTCCCTAATTCAGCGCGGGGCTCGATCACCAGCACCTGACGTTTTCCGGGTAGCCGTAACAGCTGCGCCGTCAGCAACGCGCCACTCAAGCCGCCGCCGACAATCAGGATGTCAGCGCTGCGGATAGCGTCGGTTGCCTGTCCGCTTTTGGTTTCGCTCATGCCGTTCTCACTTGTCAGTGCTTACCCAGGTAGTGATCTCGAAAACTTCCTGAACGATGATAGGCGCCAAACCCATGGAGAGTTCGTCCAGTAGTACCAAAGTAGGATCAGACGTTGCAGAACCCTTCAATGCCAGGCGCAATCTGTGGCGAAGGAGCATGCTCGCGCGCCGCCCGAATCAAATCACCACATTGCGCACGAAACGCGTCGCCACCACTCCATCATTGCGATAGGCATGGGGCTGGTTGCTGGCAAACATGAAGAACTCCCCGGTGTCGAGCTCACGCTCTTCGTCGCCGAGCAACAGCGTCAGGCAGCCTTCGAAGACATAGAGCTGTTCGCTCCAGCCCTCGGCATCCGGTTCGGATAAATACTGCTCGCCCGGCTCCAGCCGCCACTCCCACAGTTCGACTTCACGACTGGCGGTCGCCTTGGCCAGCAACACTGCTTTGCTGCCGGGGATCAGCCCTGCCCAGGCCAGCTCGTTGATGCGGCTCGGATCGCGAGCATCGGGGGCCTGAATCAGGTCGCTAAAAGCAACGTCCAACGCTTCGGCGACCCGATCCAGCGTCGTCAGACTGACATTCTTCTCGCCGGCTTCGATGGCCACCAGCATTCTCCGGCTGACACCGGATTTTTCCGCCAGCGCTGTCTGGCTCAACTGCGCGGCATGCCGCAGGCGACGTACGTTCTGGCTGACGTGCTGAAGGACGGAGGCGCGCTGTGTAGGATCTTTGTGCACTATATTGCTCACTTGACTGGTTTGCGCAGTATACTGCCCAACTTCCGGCGCATTGTGCGTCCCACTCAGGTAGCGCGCAAGGTCATGACATCGGTGAAATCTCCCCAATCTTCTCCGCTGTTCTCGCGGTTCAGCAAAGCCGAGTGCGTGCTGGTGCTGATCACCATGATCTGGGGCGGGACCTTTCTGCTGGTGCAAAACGCGATGACCGTCAGCGGGCCGATGTTTTTCGTCGGTCTGCGGTTTGCCGCAGCGGCATGCATTGTGGCGCTGTTCTCTTATCGAAGCCTGCGCCATTTGACCCTGTTCGAGTTCAAGGCCGGTGCTTTCATCGGTATGGCGATCATGCTCGGTTACGGTTTGCAGACCGTAGGGTTACAGACGATTCCCAGCAGCCAGTCGGCCTTTATTACGGCGCTCTACGTCCCGTTTGTGCCGTTACTGCAATGGCTGGTGTTTGGACGTCGACCGGGATTAATGCCGAGTATTGGCATCATGCTGGCGTTCACCGGCCTCATGCTGCTCTCTGGCCCGAATGGCGCATCGCTGAATTTCAGCCCGGGTGAAATCGCCACCCTGATCAGCACCATCGCAATCGCTGCCGAAATCATTTTAATCAGCACCTATGCCGGGCAGGTTGATGTACGCCGGGTCACGGTTGTGCAACTGGCCATTACCTCGGTGCTGGCATTTCTGATGGTGGTGCCAACGCAGGAAGCCATTCCTGAATTTTCCTGGCTGCTGCTGATCAGCGCGTTAGGCCTGGGCGCGGCCAGTGCGGCGATTCAAGTGGCGATGAACTGGGCACAGAAAAGCGTCTCACCGACGCGTGCGACGCTGATATATGCCGGCGAGCCAGTGTGGGCCGGGATCGTCGGGCGTATTGCCGGCGAGCGGTTGCCTGCCATCGCCTTGCTGGGCGCAGGGTTGATCGTGGCGGCGGTGATCGTCAGTGAGTTGAAGACCAAGGGCAAAGGTACCGTTGGTGCAGAGGAGGCACTGGAGCGGGAAACCCAAGGCTGAAAACCGCAGCATACGATCGTTCCCACGCTGCGTGGGAACGATCGTATGTTTAAGCTCACCCCTATCAGGAAAATCAGCCTTTTCCGCCTACCCTGTAGGATCCTGCCACAGCTTGGCAGTTGGTGATCCGGGACCCGGCACGTATGATCCCTCACAAACTTCCGCAGATTAGAAGCCTATGTCCCTGATAGTTCTACTGCTTCTGCCTTTTATCGGTAGCTGTCTGGCGGCCTT
>JAPLSD010000780.1 GCA_026398835.1 Pseudomonas sp. | reverse complement strand
TAGAAACCGACCAGATCGAGCCCTTCAGCCGCGCGGCTGATGGCTTCCACGACCTGGGCCGTGTCCGGTAGCGGATGATCCTGCACATTCTTGCTCTGCCAGCCATTGTGGTTGAGCAGCAGGTACGGGTCCTGTGGTAACAACGGCAGGGTTTCGCGCAGTTGTTGCAGACCGTCGGCCAAGCGCTGACGGTCGACTTCGGGGTCGCCGGCGAGGGTAATCCCGAGGTTCGCATGGCGACCGCCGTTGATCAGTTTGAAGCTCAGGCTGGCCTGCTGCACATGCCCGGCCTGACGTACTTTGGCATGGTTGAAACGAATGAATTCCGAGGACTCGGCGTCGTAGCTAAGAGTGAACTGTTCCGGTTCGCGCAGGTTGTTGCGCAGCCAACCGATCAGTGCCTGGAATTGTTGCACCTGACTCATGGCAGTACTCATCAGGCATCTCCTCCAAACACATCAACATTGCTGAACACGCAGGCCGGCGATGCATGGCCGACCCGGATCACTTGATTCGGTTCGCCTTTACCGCAGTTCGGCGTGCCGAGGACCTTGAAGGTGCTGGCGTCACCGACGGCGCTGAGATTGCGCCAGAACTGCGCGGAAATGGCGCGGTAGTTGGGGTTCTTCACCACGCCCTTGAGTTCGCCGTTTTCGATCAGCTGGCCCCATTCGCAACCGAACTGGAATTTGTTGCGCGCATCGTCGATGGACCAGGAGCGGTTGGTCGACATCAGCACGCCGTGCTCGATGCCGCCGATCAGTTGTTCTAGCGACTGATCACCCGGCTCGATGTTCAAGTTGGCCATGCGGTCGATCGGCGGACGGTTCCAGCCGCAGGCGCGGCTGTTGGCGACGCCGTCGAGTCCCGAACGGTATTGCGACAGCGCCCCGCCCAGCGGGCGCAACAGCAACCCTTCGCGGATCAGGAATTGTTTGCTGGCGGCGGTGCCGTCATCGTCATGGCCGTAACTGGCAAGCTGTTCGGGGATGTCCGGGTCAAAGGTCACGTTCAGCAGTTTGGAGCCGTATTGCAGGCTGCCGAAGTCGCTGGCTTTGACGAAACTGGTGCCGGCGTAATTGCGTTCGTCGCCGAGAATCCGGTCCAGTTCCAGCGGGTGACCGATGGACTCGTGGATCTGCAGCATCATCTGGTCCGGCATCAGCAGCAGGTCGCGCGGGCCTTGCGGGGTGTTCGGAGCCAGCAGCAGTTGCAGGGCCTGGTCAGCCACTGAGGGGCCGGCGCCCACCAGCCCGCAGCGGCTGATCACATCGGCGCCGCCTTGTTGACCGAAGTTCTCGCGGCCCAGGCTGCGGGTCTGGCTGTCGTTGCCGTCATAGGCGGTGACGTCCAGGCTCGGGTAGACGAAACGCTG
>JAPLSD010000632.1 GCA_026398835.1 Pseudomonas sp. | reverse complement strand
GCTTGCCGCGCGGGTCTTCCATTTTCGGATAGGGGATGGTCTGCACCTCGACCTTGCCTGCGCCGAGATACACGACACCACGATTACCAGACATGCTTTCACCTCGCTTTTGTTGTTGTGAGAACACGGCCCTTGTACTGCGAAGGGTCGCGCGGCCTTACAGTGCGGCGGTATATGTCTTGCGTTTGCACGTGAATGCAGATGGGTTGGAAGTCACCTTCCAACGACGCGTGATTAGCAGTCATCGTATCGATCCTACGCCTGGTATCAGCACCCTGCGAGAGCATTTAGCACCCAATCACCACCAGTTCCAGGACTCTCAACCGCCAGCCTTGCTGGAGTGGGCAGAAGCCATTGGCCCAGCAACTCACCTCTACGTACGTCAACTGCTACGAGGGGCGTGCATTCTTCTCCCAAACTAAAAAGCCCTGAACAGGTTCAGGGCTTTTTGATTTTTCCAATCCGCCGATTCAACTCACAACCGGCAAATCGTGGCTAGCTCCAGGAATCAATCCCAGCTCAACGCCCCACCCGTCTGATACTCAATCACCCGCGTCTCAAAGAAATTCTTCTCTTTCTTCAAGTCCATGATTTCGCTCATCCACGGGAACGGGTTAGTAGTACCTGGGTACTCTTCCTTCAAACCAATCTGGCTCAAACGACGGTTGGCGATGAATTTGAGGTAGTCCTCCATCATCGCGGCGTTCATGCCCAGTACGCCGCGCGGCATGGTGTCGCGGGCGTATTCGATTTCGAGCTGAGTGCCTTGCAGGATCATCTGCGAAGCTTCTTCCTTCATTTCGGCGTCCCACAGGTGTGGGTTTTCGATTTTGATCTGGTTGATCACGTCGATGCCGAAGTTCAGGTGCATGGATTCGTCGCGCAGGATGTACTGGAACTGCTCGGCGACGCCGGTCATTTTGTTGCGGCGGCCCATGGAGAGGATCTGGGTGAAGCCGCAGTAGAAGAAGATGCCTTCCAGAACGCAGTAGTAGGCGATCAGGTTGCGCAGCAGCTCTTTGTCGGTGTCGACGGTGCCGGTTTCGAACTTCGGATCGGAGATCGAACGGGTGTATTTCAGGCCCCAAGTGGCTTTTTTAGCGACCGATGGGATCTCGTGATACATGTTGAAGATCTCGCCTTCATCCATGGCCAACGATTCGATGCAGTACTGGTAGGCGTGGGTGTGGATCGCCTCTTCGAACGCCTGGCGCAGGATGTACTGGCGGCATTCCGGGTTGGTGATCAGGCGGTACACGGCCAGTACCAGGTTGTTGGCAACCAGGGAGTCGGCGGTGGAGAAGAAGCCCAGGTTGCGCATCACGATGCGGCGCTCGTCGTCGGTCAGGCCTTCCGGGTCTTTCCAGAGGGCGATGTCGGCGGTCATGTTGACTTCTTGCGGCATCCAGTGGTTTGCGCAGCCGTCCAGGTACTTCTGCCAGGCCCAGTCGTACTTGAACGGTACGAGTTGGTTCAGGTCGGCGCGGCAGTTGATCATGCGCTTTTCGTCGACGGCAACACGGGCGGAAGCGCCTTCGAGCTCGGCCAGGCCTTCGGCGATGTCGAGGTTATCGAGAGCGGCCTTGGCGCGGATGATCGCGGCGGAGTCGGTGGCGGTGACGGCGCGAGCTTCTTGAGCTGCGGCACCGCCAGCGGTGTCGAGGCGGTCCATGTTGGCTTCAGAAGCGTGGCCGGCGTTGGCGCCCTTGACTGCTACTTCGCCGTCTTCTTTGTCGAATTCGTCCCAGCTCAGCATGACGTGTCGTCTCCTGCGTGAGGGCCAGATGGCCGTGTGAAAAACACTATGGTTGGCGTTTCACACGGCCTGCTGGCCGCGTTGGATCTAAAGGAATCGTTAGTTGCAGCAGTACGCAGGCAAAAAACAGAAATGTGTACGGGTGTCCTGAAGTCGCTGAGGGGCGGAGATGATGTTGTCTGCTCCTGCGGTGGCCTCAGCGTTGCTTTCCCCCTGCTGTAAGGGGATGTTGCAGGCCCGATTTACCGCGGCATTATAGGTGTTTTTTTGCGTCTGTGGTGCGACGAAGTGGCATAGGGATCGGCTGTCGAGGGGCTTTTTAAGGCGGAGCAAGGGTTTATAGGGCTTTGACCGCAGAAGATTTTTTTTTGCCTGGGGTCATGAGTTTTTTGGGAATTGGAGGAGGGGAGGTCATCGTGTTGTGTCGACAAGGCGGTGGAGTGGCGTTGCGGCGGTAGCGATAGGAATTCTGGCGGGACTGGGTGAGGGAATTGTGTTCAGTTCGGGTGGTGGATTGTTTTTGAGATTGACCGCTGCGCGGTCATCGCGGGCAAGCTCGCTCCCACAGTAAACAACTAAGCCCGGCCGTGGCCGGGCTGTGACGTCGCGGTCAGCTATTAGCTGAGGTGGCTGGCGCCAGTGTGATCCGAACCATCAGCAGCGACAGCGGCAGAACCGGTGTGGTCGAAGCCATCGGCAGCGACAGCGGCAGAACCAGTGTGGTCGAAGCCATCTGCAGCAAAGGCAGCAGAGCCGGTGTGATCGTAGCCATCGGAGGCGAGGGTGTGGTCGCTGCCATCAGCTGCGAAGGTGTTGGCGGCCAGGATGGAGAGGGTCAGGGCGAGGATCAGTTTGGTTTTCATGAGGGTGGCTCCGGTGTTGTTCGTTTTGTTCAGTGGGTGTGAAGCTCATACTACTCGGACAATTTCGATTAAAAAGCGCAAAAATATGCTAAAAATAATCGATTAAATAGATGTTATGCGCTCGACGTTCCTTGCTTCTGCAGCCAACAGGCTGCGCAGTGCGGTAGGTCGAACGGTGAAGCGTCAGCTGAGTGCGAGTGCCGTGGTCGCACTTCATTAGGCGATGCTGAGCAACAGTCCCGTGGTCGGGTGTGCATCCGGGCATCATTGCCGCAAGAGTGATTTCTTGCGGCCGGCAGTGGTAAAGAGCGTCTGGGTCTAACGAGTGTGTTTAACCGTTAGAGCAACCATTGCCCATTACGCTGTATTGCAGAATATGCCGTTGACCTTTGGAGTCTTCATATTCCATGCGGACCGGTACAACTTCGCAGACATTCGGAACTTCGCTCATCGATACAACTTTGGCGATGTCCAGGTGGGTGGAGTAAGTGTATTCCTCTACCGGTGTTTGCTGGCCGGCAACGTCTGTCGCACTCTCGGCAGCCATGGCGGTGGCGCAAACGCTGCTGAGGGCCAGGACGAGTAAAGCTTTCATTTCAATTTTACCTTTCTCGGGTCGTAAGGGGTCACGCAACCCTTTTAAGGTTGCGTGTGGAACGTTGAAAAGAGGATCTGGATTAACGTGCCTTCGTGGGGGCTGCAACTGGGTTAATCACATTGCCGTTGTTGGCGAGGCTGATTTTAGGCGTCGGAATGTCATTCATATAGCCGTGCTTTTGATAAAGACTTTTGGCAAATCTTGTAACAATCCCCGAAAAACGACCCTTTCTTAACGGGATGAAAACCGCTGCAGGTCCCGGGTTTGAGCAGCTTGAGGGGTAAGCACGACATTTTGTAGGGGCTTGTTACTACCATCGTCGAATGGTTCTATAGGCCCGCCCCAGCTACAACTGGGGCATACAACAACAACTATGTCACCGAGGTAAGAAAGATGAGTGCGGCTTCTCTGTATCCCGTTCGTCCCGAGGTTGCGGCCACTACGCTGACTGATGAGGCGACCTACAAGGCCATGTACCAGCAGTCGGTGGTCAACCCGGACGGCTTCTGGCGCGAGCAAGCCAAGCGCCTCGACTGGATCAAACCTTTCACCACGGTGAAGCAGACCTCCTTCGACGATCACCATGTCGATATCAAATGGTTTGCCGACGGCACCCTGAACGTCTCCTATAACTGCCTGGACCGCCACCTCGCCGAGCGCGGCGATCAGGTGGCGATCATCTGGGAGGGCGATGACCCGGCCGAAAGCCGCAACATCACCTACCGCGAGCTGCACGAACAAGTCTGCAAGTTCGCCAACGCCCTGCGCGGCCAGGATGTGCACCGCGGCGACGTGGTGACTATCTATATGCCGATGATTCCGGAAGCTGTGGTCGCCATGCTGGCGTGCACCCGGATCGGTGCGATTCACTCGGTGGTGTTCGGTGGTTTCTCGCCGGAAGCCCTGGCTGGTCGGATCATCGACTGCAAATCCAAAGTGGTGATCACCGCTGACGAAGGTCTTCGTGCCGGGAAGAAAGTCCCGCTCAAGTCCAACGTCGACGATGCGCTGACCAACCCGGAAACCAGCAGCATTCAGAAGGTCATCGTGTGCAAGCGCACCGGTGGCGACATCAAGTGGAACCAGCATCGCGACAT
>JAPLSD010000754.1 GCA_026398835.1 Pseudomonas sp. | reverse complement strand
GCACCGTCCTGGAAATGACCGGCCTGCTGACCAACCTGAGCGATCAGGATCTGGCTGATCTCTCCGCCTACTTCGCCAGCCAGAAGGGCAGCGTCGGAGCAGCCGATCCCAAATTCGTGGCTCGCGGTGAAGAACTGTTCCGTGGTGGCAATCTGGATAAAGGCATGCCTTCGTGCACGGGCTGCCACTCGCCTAACGGCGCAGGCAATGCTGCTGCAGGCTTCCCGCACCTGGGCGGCCAGCACGCTCAGTATGCTGCCAAGCAGTTGACCGACTTCCGTGAAGGCAATCGCACCAACGACGGCGACACGAAGATCATGCAAACCATCGCGGCCAAATTGAGCAACAAGGATATTGAAGCGGTGTCCAGCTATATTCAAGGCCTGCACTAAGGGTGGATCGATTGACGTTGTGCATGCCCAGAGATGAAATGTTTGGGGGTTTTTGCAACGTTAACGCTCGATTAATCCAGTGATGCAAGCATAAAAAGGGTGGCTTTTGCCGCCCTTTTTTGTGGCCGCTGCCGTTACACTAGAGAACTCAAGCCCGACTGGACCTGTCTGAGTGCAGGTCGCACGAGGCGACCTTATTTGTCCAGGAGTAAAGCATGCGTAATCTGATTCTCAGCGCCGCGCTCGTCACTGCCAGTCTGTTCGGCATGACCGCTCAAGCTGCCAGCGAGCCGCTTGAAGCCGGTAAACAATATGTCGAATTGAGCAGCGCCGTTCCGGTTGCTGTGCCTGGCAAGATCGAAGTGGTGGAGCTGTTCTGGTATGGCTGTCCGCATTGCTACGCGTTCGAGCCGACCATTAATCCATGGGTTGAAAAACTTCCTGCCGATGTGAACTTCGTACGTATTCCGGCCATGTTCGGCGGTATCTGGAACGTTCACGGCCAGTTGTTTATTACCCTGGAAGCCATGGGTGTGGAGCACAAGGTTCACAAAGCCGTATTTGAAGCGATCCACGGCGGCAAGAAACTCGCTACTCCAGAAGAAATGGCTGAGTTCCTGGCAACCGAAGGCGTCGAGAAGGATAAATTCTTGAGCACCTATAATTCCTTCGCCGTTAAAGGCAAGGTTGAAGATGCCAAGAAGAAGGCTCTGGCCTATCAGATCTCCGGCGTACCCACCATGGTCGTCAACGGCAAGTACCGCTTTGATCTCGGCACCGCCGGTGGCCCTGAAGGCGCCTTGGGCGTGGCTGATCAGTTGATCGCCAAGGAGCGCGCCGCTAAGTAAGCGGCGCCTGCCATGCGCCGCTGGGGTACTGAGCGTGTCGTTGGCCTGCATGATCCGCAGGTCAACGCGCATCATCTGGAATCCACGGGCTTGCCCGCAGACAGTCGTCTGCGTTTGCTCAGTTTCAATATTCAGGTAGGCATCAGTACCGAGCGCTATCGGCATTACCTGACCCGTGGCTGGCAGCATCTGTTGCCGCACACCGGACGTGCCGACAACCTGCAAAAGATCGGCAATCTGCTGGGTGACTTCGATCTGGTCGCCTTGCAGGAGGCGGATGGCGGCAGCCTGCGGTCGGGTTATATCAATCAAGTCGAACACCTGGCCCAACTCGGCGCCTTCCCCTACTGGTATCAGCAACTCAATCGCAATCTCGGTCACCTGGGTCAGCACAGCAATGGCGTGCTCAGCCGTTTGCGTCCGTGGGCTATCGAGGATCATCCATTACCGGGCCCCAAAGGCCGCGGTGCGATTCTGGTGCGCTTTGGCGAAGGACCGGAGGCGTTGGTAGTGGTGATGATGCATCTGGCGCTGGGCGCCCGTACCCGAACCCGGCAGCTGGCCTATATCCGCGAGTTGATTGGTGGGTACAAACACCAGGTGCTGATGGGCGACATGAACACTCATGCCAGCGACTTGCTGCAACACTCTCCATTGCGCGACCTCGGTTTGCTGGCGCCGCAACTGGAAGCGACGTTCCCCAGTTGGCGACCACAACGTTGCCTGGACCACATTCTGCTCAGCTCCAGCCTGACCCTGGAGCGAGTACAGGTACTGGCCCAGCCCATTTCCGATCACCTGCCGGTCGCGGTAGAGATTCGTCTGCCGGGTTCGCTTACGGTCGATGCATTACCCGCGTTGAGTCCTGCCCCTCGCGGATCCCTTGAATGAGCGACGAAGCACAGCGCTGGAAAGAAAAGTACCTCAAAAGCATCGAACAACAGGAGAAGCTCGAGCGCCGTTGGGATGCCCGCCTCGATTTACTTCGCCGTGGGTTGGTGCGCAGTACGCTGGCGGCGGAGGGTACTGATCGGGCCGTTGATCAGTGCATGAAGGAAATGCGTGAGGTCGTGCGCACGGACGATATGGACGCGGGCCTGGCGGCATTGCTGCCGCGTCTGGAAAAAGCCGTGCTCGATTCCGAGCAGCGCCGGGAAACTCGCGTGGGGCAAATCAGTTCTGCGCTGACTGCTCTGGTGACTCAATTACAGACCTTGCCGCTGCCTCGAGAAGTGAGTCGGCCGCTCAAGAGTTTTGCCAAGCAACTGGACGGCCGTGTCAGCCAGGCCCGTGAAATTCCCTTGCTGCTAGGCGAACTGAGTGGCTTGCAAGGTCAGGCGTTGAGCTTGCTGGAGAACCCGGCAGAGCCAGGTCGTCCCGGCTTGTTGCAACGCCTGTTTGGTGGGCGAGAGACCGCTGACCTTGCGCTCCAGGCCAATGCTTGCCTGTTGGACTCGCCAGGTTCGAAGTCCGCTGAACAGATTCAGACGCAAGCCATCGAGACGACGCTTGAACCTGGTCGCGAAGCTTTCCAGTCTGCTCCTGCCCCTGTTGCGTCAGGCGTTGTGGCGATTGCACAGCAAGCGCCGGTATCTGTGGTTTCAGTGGTCGAGCCGGTTTCGAATCTGGAGCTGACTGAAAGAGTGCTACAGATCGACACTTTTGTCCCTCCAGTGCTGGAGCTGGAAGCACCTGGCGCTCCTCTGTCGCAGCCGGTTCAGGAACTGCCAGAAGTAGAAAAAACCGACGCTGTGCCGCAACCCACCCTGACGGCCAGTCTTGAAGCAATTCCCGCTCAGATTGATATCAATCCTGACGAACTGACCCACCCGGTATCCTCTGAAGCCGGGCACGAACCACCCTCCGTCCTCGACAGCCTGCCTTTGCCATCGGCTATGGCACAGGTGTTGCCGGCTTTTGAGGCAGGGCATCCTGAACAGGATGTTGCCTACGCCCTGCCTGATTCGACGGAGCCGTCCTACAGCTCAGTGGCCAGGCACATTGAAGAGACGCTGCTTGGCCTGCTCGACGACTTGTCCCTGCCCGAGCGCCACCGTCCCCAAGCCGAAGCCATGCGTGAGCGATTGCAACACGGTCTGAACTGGTACGAGTTGCTAACGATCCTCGACGATCTGGCCGTTTTGATGCTGGCGATCACCGACAGTGGGCAACATGAGTTTCAGGTGTATCTCAAGCAGCTCAATGAACGGCTTGAGTCATTCCAAAGCAATCTGCAAGCGGCCAGCGACGGCCATGCTGACAGTCTTTCAGCTGCGCGTGCAATGGATACCCGGATTCGTGAGCAGGTCGATGGTTTGCAGAGCAGTGTGCAAGACGCGGCGGATCTGGACAGCCTCAAGCATGTGCTGGAGAACCATCTTGAAGGCTTGCTCGGCACCATGGATCAGCACCAGAAGCAACGCGATCAGCGTGAGCAGGAAGTGGCCGGGCGTCTGCAAGGGCTGTCCGAGCGCGTGGCAAGTATGGAACAGGAGGCTCAGGGGTATCGCGAGCACCTTGAGGAGCAACGGCAAAAGGCTTTGATTGATCCGTTGACCGGTTTGCCGAACAGGGCGGCGTGGAGTGAGCGACTGGATCATGAAGTCGCTCAATGGCAGCAACACGGGAAAACGCTATTACTGGCGATGCTGGATCTGGACCACTTCAAACGCATCAACGATAACTATGGCCATCTGGCTGGCGACAAGGTTTTGAAGATCATTGCCGGCGTTCTGCGCAAGCGATTGCGCGGTTCGGATTTCATCGCCCGGTTCGGTGGTGAGGAGTTTGTCTTGCTGGTGCCTGATACCGCATTGCCTGTTGGCATGAATCTGGCGCAAACCTTGCGCGCGGCTATTGAGGCTTGCCCATTTCACTTTAAAGGTGAGCGGGTAACGATCACTGTCTCCATGGGTATGACGGCATTCAAACCGGGTGAGCGCAGCGAAATGGTGCTTAAAAGAGCCGATCAGGCGCTTTACCGCGCGAAAGATGCCGGGCGAAACAGGGTGGAATTGGGCTGATCCCAATTGTTCCATTTTGTTTAATGTCGGGCTTTTGCCGATCATCTGGAAGGCAGTACGTTACACTGTTGCATTACAGTCCTCAGTGTAACGGTCTGCCATGAAATTTCTCTCCCTCGTCCTGTCGCTTCTTGTGTTGGCCGGCTGCGCCAGCGGGCCTCGAATCGACACCAGTCATCCTTCGGTCAATTACGATAACCGTGTTCAATTCGTGGTGATCCATTACACCAACGCTTCGCTGGAGCGCTCGCTGGCTTTGTTGACCCATGGCGAAGTCAGCAGCCATTACCTGATTGGCGATAATAATCCGCCGACTATCTATAAGTTAGTCGATGAAAACCTGCGGGCCTGGCATGCCGGGGAAAGTGAATGGCAAGGCCGGACCTGGTTGAACTCCAGCTCCATCGGTATCGAAATCGTCAATCCGGGGTTCCGCGATACGCCGACCGGTCGCCTCTGGTATCCGTATACCGAGGGTCAGATCAAGGCGTTGATCGTTTTGCTCAAGGACATCAGCAAGCGTAACAATATCGATCCGCGCAATATCATCGGGCATAGCGACATCGCGCCGTTGCGTAAACTCGATCCAGGCCCACTGCTCCCCTGGAAGCGTCTGGCCGATGAAGGGTTGGTGATTTGGCCGGATGCTCAAGCCGTGGCGCGCCAGCAAGCGTTGTTTGCGGCTCAGCTACCGAGCATCACCTGGTTTCAGGTAGAGCTTGCTCGTCTGGGCTATGCCACACCGCAAACCGGTGAGCTGGATGTCTCGACGCGTCATGTACTGGCCGCGTTCCAAATGCACTATCGACCATCACGCTTCGACGGTACACCGGATGCGGAAAGCGCAGCTATTTTGCAGGTCTTGAATCAAACAAAATAATGACGCCGCCCGACGGTCCAGGCGACTTCTCAATCAGTTGCTATAACTCATTGGTAATCCTTTGGATATTCGATGATGCCTGCCGCTCGAGAGACGCTGCATAGTTGGTTCCATCGCCCTTGGTTTTTGGCGATGATGGCGGCTGTACTCAGCGCCACGTTGTTATTGTTGGGCAGCATGGGCTTAGCGCTGCATCAGGTACAACAACGCGAAAGCGAACAGATGAATGCTCAGGGCGAGCGCTTTCTCGAGCGGCTGGAACAACTATTCGGCCAGTTGCGCGAAGGCCTCGATGAGCTGGAAGCCCAGCCGGTGCGGGGTTGCAATGTCGACATGATTGCGACATTGCAGCAGGTAAGCTTCAGTTACCGCTTTGTTTATGAAGCGACTTACATCGACTCCAACCAGTCCTGCTCAAACCGGCCGCGCCAGGACAATCTTTCTTCCGTGGGCCCTCCAGACATCAAGGGGCCGACCTACAGTTACTGGTTGAACACCTCGACAGAACCTAATGAAAACCGTGCGGTGTTAATGCTCGGACGCGGTAACTTTCGTGTCGCGACTTCTCGTGGCCATCTGACCGATATGGTCGACCTGACACCCGGTAGCAGCTTGCTGGTGGTGCTCGACCATGGCGCGAGGGCAATCCCGGTACTGGGCGCGACTCAACCCTGGCCACCGATCGAGCCCTGGCCCCCAGTGAGCAGGGATGCCCTTCTGGTAACACAACATCAGTTGATTTACCGAATGCCAACCAACAACCCGGAGTATCAGCTTGTACTCATGACCCCGCGCGCAAGTTTGCAGGTGGAAATGACGACGGCCTGGCGCTGGTTGTTACCGATAAGTCTGCTATTGGCGATTTTTATTGGGTGGCTGGTCTTGCAGTTGGCTCGCCAGCGTCAGTCGCTGGGTGGCGAGTTGCAGGGGGCGTTGCGTCGTAACGAGTTACAGGTTTTGTACCAACCGATTTTCGATCTCAATAGTCGTCAATGCGTCGGTGCTGAAGCACTGCTGCGTTGGCGGCGGCCGGACGGGACGTTGACCAGCCCGGATCTGTTTATCCCCATGGCGGAAAATACCGGGCAAATCCGTCAGATCACCGATTTCGTGTTGCAGCGTTTGCTTGAACAGTTAGGCCAGCTGTTACGCGCCAATCCGCACCTATACATTTCGGTCAACCTGGCGGCCTGCGATGTGATGGTGCCGCGTATTGGACAAGTTATGGCACGTTTGTTAGACCTGCATCGGGTTGCCGCGCGGCAGATTGCCTTTGAGGTGACCGAGCGTGGCCTGATCGACGTGGACGTCGCACGGGACAACCTGCAGGCGTTGCGCAGTGCCGGACATCAAGTGCTGATCGATGATTTTGGCACCGGCTATTGCAGCCTTGCCTATCTGCAAACTTTGCCCGTGGACTGCTTGAAAATCGATAAAGCCTTTATCGATGCCTTGGGGCACGATGCCGCCAGTAGCGGAGTGGCGCCGCATATCATTCGTATGGCGCATGCCTTGCAACTCAAGGTGATTGCCGAAGGGATCGAATATGAGGCGCAGGCCTCGCTGCTGAGCAGTGAGGGGGTGAATTATGGGCAGGGTTGGCTGTTTGCCCATGCCCTGAGCGCGGTGCAGTTCATTGAGCTGATTACCCGTGGTCGTCGGGTGGCTACGCGGCGTCTGGACGATGAAGCCTGATTGCGCGCAAAGGCAGCACGCAGATGCAGTTTGAACCCTTCATTTCATTGCGGTTCATGCCGACCGGTATGGCGATGGTAAAAATAGCGACGCAACGTTCATCGCCGCTCAGCGAGTATCTGAATTGTAGTCCTTGAGCGGATCCTGGCCCGACTCAAAATATAAGTCGCCCTGTCAGGCTGATCGACCCGATACAAAATCCAGTTCTTTCCTACATAAAAACAGTCCGCGACTGATACCTGGCCCATGTTTAAAGGCGCAGCGTTCCCATCACGCACGAGTAGGGCCAGGGGGCAGCACTCGTGAATGGATGGTTCACTGGGAAAGGGAAGCCGTTGTGGGAATACAACAATGTGGTTGTGAGCTGTGCGCACAGCGTGCAGCAGCAGAGGCCAAAGCTCTTCAGCGTCGCGAGGCTGACCGGCTCGTCGCACTAAAGGAATATAGGGAGGCGCGCCATCGTCAACAAGCCAGGCAGCAGGGGCAGGAGGAATACCGAGAGGAGCGTCAACGTCAACAAGCCCGGGAGCAGGAAGAGGAAGAACGCCAACGGGTTATCGTCACACTGCGTATCGGAGTGTTTTTCGACGGCACCGGCAACAATCCTTCCAATGTCGAGCAGGGCATCCGCTGCGGTGCCCACCATCCGATATCCCCAGAGGATCTGGACGGCAGTTGCAAGCCGTACATGGGTGATGCTGACAGCAGTTATGGCAATGACATCACCAATATCAAGAAGCTGTTTGATCTTTACACGGTGTCCAAAAAGGATCAGATCGAAACACGGGGGCTGGCGTCCAGGCGGATTTACATTGATGGTATTGGTACGCAAGCTGGAGCAAAGGACAGCGTTATCGGTTCCGGCATAGGTCGAGGAGAAACCGGTGTCGAGGCGCGCGTGGGTCAAGCATTTGATCGAGTCAAAGCACACGTCAATCTCTTCCTTGACGAACATCCCTCCATGCGAATCGCCCAGTTGGTGTTCGATATATTCGGTTTTAGCCGGGGAGCCGCCGCAGCCCGGCACTTTGCCAATCAGGTGGCGAGAGCTGCTGATGGCCCGCTACAAGCGGCCCTCAATGTACCGAATGTGTTTATTAGCGGGTTCGGCAAGCAATACGGTGATGGGGTGCAAACAGGCTTTATCGGTCTGTTCGATACGGTCTCGGCGGTGGGCGGGTTGCGCAACCTGGGCTATGTGCGCAGTGCCATTGCCCCCGGCCTGAAGCTGCACTTGAGCCCGGCTTTGTTTCCCCACGTGGTGCAACTGGCGGCCCGGGATGAGTACCGAAGCAATTTTCCCTTGCAGCAGGTGGGTCCCGAGCACCCGGAGATTGTTCTCCCCGGTGCCCATTCGGATCTGGGGGGCGGTTATCGGGATGAAGTTGAAGAGCAGGTCATGCTCGGCCCGATGCAAGCGCTTGACGTGTCGATGCATGTCGATGTGAAAACCACCTCCATTTATCGCGATGCCTTGCAGGCGCAGGTCCAATGGCACGCCCGGGGCTGGCCTCTGGAGATGTTGCTCATCGCGACCCCGGAGCCGCTCATGCTGCCGGCGGACCCACAGGATCGTCTGGCCCCCAGGCAAAAACGGGTGTATGCCGGCTTGCAGCTCAGGCGAACGGTCAGCGCCGGACTGTCACGGGTGTATTTGAGGGTGATGTATGAGTTGGCCAGGAAGAAAGGGGCGGGCTTCGATGTCATGGATCCTCACGACTCAAAGTTCTCGATACCGATGGCACTTCAATCGCTGAGCGATCGTTTCATCGCAGGTGATTACAGCACTTCGACTGCCGAGGAAGCGTTGCTCAAACGTCGCTATATCCATGCTTCGGCTCATTGGAATCCCGCCCCGCTGACAGGTCCGCGCACCGGAAAATTCGACCTGACTTATCTCAATGCCCCGACGCAAGACCGCGTGCGGGTGCAACACCCTCATACGCCGTGAAGGGGATACGTTGATGAGAAAGTTCTTCGCCCTGCTGGGCCTGCTCTTGCTCGGCGGCTGCCAGCCGCTTGACCCACTTTCCGGGGCTAACGATCCGAAGGACGAGGCGTGGCACATCAGTTTTACCGAACCAGCCCATATGGAGGTGTGGGTGGAAATTTCTGCCGTGGAGGATATTCAAGGATGGTTGTTTCGCGATGTCGCGCGAGGAGCCGCTGCCGGAAGTGATTGGGAGGATGGCACAGAGGTTGCGCGAGGTTGGGGAGACGAGCTGGGGTCTTCGCTAATGCCCGTGACCGGAGCCGATTTACCCAAACGTATATATGTCCGCTGGCAATCCATTGCTGATCAAACGACCTACAAGGGCTGGGTCGATATCTCGGAAGAAACCCGGGCCATTATGCGTCGAGCCACCATGCGCCGCTGCCCGGACAGACCGGGAGAAGCAGCAACCTACCTGTCATTGATGAATGTGGGGCTGGCTCCAGGCGGGATCATTCAAATCTGGGTGCGGGACGAATGTCGGCGTCCCATCAAAACCGACCGGGCGCAGGTGGGTATTGAGCCGCTGGGACCGCATCAAGGAAAATCACAGGGGCATTACTATCCACAATCCGACTCTTCCAAACGCTACATCGAACGCTTCGGCATCCCGTATGGGAGCTGGTGATGGAGCACCGAACCTGTTGCGACGCCTATGCGCTGGCAAGAAAGTTCTTCGCCCTGCTGGGCCTGTTCTTGCTCGGCGGTTGCCAGCCCCTTGACCCACTTTCCGGCGCCAACGATCCGAAGGACGAGGCGTGGCATATCAGTTTTGTGCAGCCAATGCATATGGAGGTGTGGGTGGAAATATCTGCCGTAGAGGATATCCAAGGAAGATTGTTTCGTGATGTCGCACGTGGAACTGCCTACGCAGATGATGGGGACGACAGTATAGAGGTCGCACGAGGTTGGGGCCGCAGACTGGGGGCTTCGCTAATGCCCGTGACCGGAGCGGATTTACCCAGACGTATTTATGTCCGTTGGCAATCCATTGCCGATCAAACGACCTACAAGGGCTGGGTCGATATCTCGGAAGAAACCCGGGCCATTATGCGTCGGGCCACCATGCGCCGCTGTGCCGACACCCCCCAAGAGAAGGCGTTCTATCTTTCCTTGTTGCATCCGGGGCTGGCTCCTGGCGGGATCATTCAGATCTGGGTGCGGGACGAATGTCGGCGGCCCATCAAAACCGACCGGGCGCAGGTGGGCATTGAGCCGCTGGGGCCGCGTCAAGGAACATCACAGGGGCATTACTACCCACAATCCGACCCATCCAAACGCTACATCGAACGCTTCGGCATCCCGTATGGGAGCTGGTAGGGGGAAAATTATTGCTTTGCAACTAGATGTTGTCAGGCGCTTTCCAGCCACCGCGTGCTTACAACGGAAGTGCCATGTAGAACTGCGTACCTTGCCCCGGCCGCGAGTAGACGCCCATCCGCCCGCCGTGCAATTGCACAATCTCCTTGCACAACGCCAAGCCCAGGCCTGCACCGCCCTTCTTGCGACCAACCTGAACGAAGGGCTCGAATATTCGCCCCTGTTGGCCGTAAGCGATACCTTCGCCGTTGTCCTCGACGCTGATAATCACTCGCTCGCCATGTCGACGCGCCTGTAAACGGATCTGCCCGTCCCGGGCGGTATGGCGCAGCGCATTGGCGATCAGGTTATCCAGCACCCGTTCGAGTTGTGCCTGGTCGGCTTGTAGCCTGGGCAGTGGCAATTGCGCCTCTACCAGCAACTCGATGCCCTGCTCGTGGGCTTGCTCGGCGAAGCGAGCTTGAGCCTGTTCAAGCAGTTCATCGATGGTGCAGGGAGCAAGGGTGAGTTTTTGTAGGCCATTTTGATAGCGCGAGAAGTTCAGCAGGTCGTTGATCAACTGCATCAAACGCTGCATTTCTTCGTTGACGGTATTGAGCAGGTCGGCTTCGCGAGAGTCGTCGGCAAAATGCACGCGCTCCTGAAGCAGACCAAAGGCCATGTGCATGCCGGTGACCGGTGTGCGCAATTCATGGGACGCACGTAACACGAACTCACTGCGCACCCGCTCGAACGCGCGCTGTTCGGTGACGTCGTGCAGCACCATGACCGCGCCGAGAATGTGCCCCTGGGTGTTATGGCTCACCGGTGTCAGGCTGTAGGTCAGCAGCCGCGACTCGCCATCAACCTCAATACTCAAATCCTCAGGTGCCCTTTCCAGAGTGCCACCACGCAGGACTAATTGCAGTTGCTCATCGAGTTCCGCGCGCTCAAGTGCGGTACCCAGCCCCTGCCCCAGGCGATCCTCGTCCCAACCCAATTGCCGTTGTGCCACGGGGTTGAGATGCTCCAGACGGCCTTGGCGGTCGATCATCAGCAAACCGTCATCGATGCTGTCGAGCACTGCTTGCAAGCGTTGCTGGCCAGCGAGTAACTCGTCGACATTGGTTGCCTGGTGCTGACGCAGAGCCTCGGCCATGATCCCGAAACGACGGGTCAGCAAATTCATTTCCGCGGCCGAGGAGATCGGTAGTGTCACCTCGAAATTGCCCTGACCGATGTTGTCCGCAGCCTTGGCCAGCGCCTCAATGGGGGCGCCAAAGCGCTGGGCAATGCCGTGGGCGGTGATGAAGCCGATGATCAGCACCGCCAGCCCTACCAACCCGAGTAACCCGCCGATCAACAACGCGTGATCTCGCGCATGGCGTTGGGCTTCACTGATGTTATCCAGCGCCTGTTTTTGCTCGATGATCAGGCTGTTTTGCAGCACATTGAGTTTTTCGGTGAGGTCCTGGTTGCCGATCAGGCTACCCGACTGTTCCAGAGCTCGGCCGAATGCTTCAAGAAAGCTCAGGTAGTCAGCTCGGGCCTTACTAAAGCCGTTCTGTTGACCTGCAGCGCTTTGCTGGTGCTGGATGCCTTGGTCGAGCAGCTCGAAGTAATGCTGTCTGGATCCCTCCAACGCAGCCGGGTCAGGCTTTTCGTTGAGCATGATGATCAACTGATCGCCCAAGGTCTGTCGCAGTTTGAGACCTAGCTCAAGGGTGATGAAGTCGTTGCGGATGAGCGATTCCTGGGTATTGGCCATCTGCATGACACTGACGAGCCCGAGCAGAAGTCCGAGCAAGGCGACGGTGATCAGCGCAGAGATACTCAGGAATAGCCGAGTACGCAGTTTCATCGCGAGCTTCATCGGACGTCGCTCATAAATTGTACTGTTTGCGTTTTCGGTACAGTGTCGAGGCATCGATGCCGAGGGTTTTGGCGGCTTGATCAAGGGTGTCGCTAGTGGCCAGTACCGCGCCGATATGGGCTTTCTCCAGCTCGTCCAGGCTCAATGCCGCACCGATTCGCGGAGTGTTGTTGGTCGGTTGTTCGGCCATGCCCAGATGGCTGATTTCTACCCGTTCCTGAGGGCAAATGATGCTCGCGCGTTCAACCACGTTGCGCAGTTCGCGGATGTTGCCCGGCCAGCGGTAGTTGAGCAGCGCTTCGCGCGCTTCATCGCTGAAGCCGCGAGCCGGTCGCGCATATTCTTTGACGAAGCGGGCCAGGAAGCGATCAGCCAGGGCCAGGATGTCTTCACTGCGCTCGCGCAGCGGCGGCAGGTGCAAGGTGATGACATTCAGCCGGTACAGCAGGTCCTCACGGAAACGTCCGTCGCGCACCATGTCTTCGAGATTGAGGTTGGTCGCGGCAAGGATGCGGACGTCGGCGCGACGAGTCACTGGGTCACCGACGCGCTCATATTCCTTGTCCTGAATGAAGCGCAACAATTTAGGTTGCAAGGTCAACGGGAAGTCGCCGATTTCATCGAGGAACAGCGTCCCGCCATCGGCCTGGTTGACCCGTCCGAGGGTGCTTTCGCTGGCGCCGGTAAAGGCCCCGCGGCTGTGGCCGAACATCTCGCTTTCCATCAGCTCGGCACTCAGCGATGGACAGTTGATGGTGACGCAGGATTTTTTCGCGCGTTTGCTCCAGCCGTGAATGGCTTGTGACAGCTCGCCTTTACCGGTGCCGGATTCGCCGAGAATGAGAATATTGGCATCGGTGCCGGCGACCTGGCGTGCGGTTTCCAGCACCACTTTCATCGCCGGGCTGTGAGAGTCCAGACCGTCCTTGGGTTTGCGGATTTCCCCTTCGAGTGCTTCCAGGCGCGCCGAGAGCTGGCGCACTTCCAGTTGCTTGGCGGTGGCGAGGCGCAATTGGTCAGGGCTGCAAGGTTTGACCAGGTAATCCGCGGCACCGGCCTGGATCGCATCGACTGCAGTATCCACGGCCGAGTGGGCGGTGACGATCACCACACGCATCCACGGAGCCTGGATGCGCATCTGCGCCAACACATCGAGGCCGTTGTCTTCGCCCAACCGCAGGTCGAGGAAGCACAGGTCAAACACCTGACGTTGTAATAAGGCATCGGCTTGGGCCGCACTGTTGGCGGTGGCCACTGTATAGCCTTCGTCTTCCAGGCAGTAACGGAAGGTGCGGAGGATGGCAGATTCATCATCCACCAGAAGAATACGGCCTTGATGCTCTTTGGCTGATTCCATTTCCCACGCTCCTTTAATGAATGATCATATTTTAGTCACGGAAAAATCGGGCAAGTTGCATGGTCGATTCTGATCGATTCCACTGTGTTCAGGTTAGCTATCAATTCTTTAGGTTACTAACAATCTGTTTTATATGGTTTTTTAGCAAAATCAGAGTACTCAACGCTCCTTGTCTCTCCCGTCTGACATCCACAGATCTCTTCTGACTCCAAAGATTTTCAATTTCCTTACACGTTGATCGTGCATTACGCACGACGCCTATGGGGCAATCGTGCAAGTTGCGTTCGGAAGTGTCCCCATAAAATTCATAAATATTTGATATTTATGGATTTATTTAGAAATAGAAGCTGGCATGCAGGCTGCAATAGTCTGAGTAACCAAAGGCGTAATGACAGAAGCGCCTTTCTTCCGAATGACCACCCGTGTGGGAGGAGCTTCAGGATGAATTGCCGACGTCTCGCCCAGTTG
>JAPLSD010000095.1 GCA_026398835.1 Pseudomonas sp. | reverse complement strand
TAAACCAACACCCCGGCCAGGCTCGCCACCGGAATGCTTTGCAGCACACTGGACAGCAGCATCACAAAAGCCAACAACCACGCGCCGTGGAATATCGTTGAAAACCGTGTGGTCGCGCCAGCCTGCACATTCGCCGAGCTGCGTACGATCACCCCGGTCATCGGTAGCGCACCGAGCAGACCGCAGAGCATATTGCCGACACCCTGCGCCGACAGTTCCCGATCAAAATCCGAACGCTGACCGTTGTGCATGCGATCCACCGCTGCTGCCGACAACAGCGTTTCGGCACTGGCGATAAAAGCCACGGCGAACGCCGCGATCAGCAGGTTGGGATCAGCCAGATTGAGCAAGTCGGACGGTCGCAGCCAGTCAATTGCCTCGGCCAGATTGGCCGGCACTTCGACGCGTTTGACTTGCAACGCCAGGACAAGGCTCGCAACAGTCGCCAGGCCGACGCCGAGTAGGGCGCCAGGAACAAACCGTAGCGACTGCGGGCGCCATTTGTCCCACAACCACATCACCACAATCGTCGACAATCCGAGCAGTCCAGCTTGCCAGCCGAGCCCGCCACCCAGTGTCGGCAACGCCTGAGCCAGAGCGGCGGGGAAGCCCGTCAGGTTATCCAGCCCGGACGGCTTGGGTGCGCTGTCGAGCATCACATGAACCTGCGATAACACGATCAACACGCCGATCCCGGCGAGCATCCCATAGACCACCGCTGGCGCCGTGACCCGGAACCAGCATCCCAGACGCAAACGCCCGGCAACCAATTGCAGAAAACCGGCCAGCAACAGAATCGGCCCGAGCATGGCCACTCCGTGCTGACGCACCACTTCAAATACCAGCACCGCCAGGCCCGCTGCCGGGCCGCTGACCTGTAGCGGCGAACCTGCCAGCCAACCCACCACCAAGCCACCGATAATCCCGGTGATCAAACCTTTGGCTGGCGGCATGCCGGACGCAATGGCGATGCCCATGCACAAGGGTAGGGCGACCAGAAACACGACCACCGAAGCCAACAGCTCCCGTGGCAGAACAGCTTTTAATTGCGCAACACGCATGAAGACTCTCCCGAGGCTTTCTTCAGGCGTGGCAAAGCCCGACCGCTTGATCCGCAGTCACGGCTAAACCACACAAGGGATTAGGAAGATTTAGAAGCGCGCTTTGGGCGTCGCAACGGGAATCGGATGGCTACCATCAAGCGGCAGGAAACAGCCCTGATCCGCGTCGTAGGCTTTGATTTCGCTGGTTTCGATGTTGTAGACCCAGCCATGGATGAACAGATGACCGTTGGCCATGCGCGACGCCACCGATGGGTGAGTACGCAAGTGCTGAAGCTGAGCGATGACGTTTTCTTCGGTCAGCACATGCATGCTTTCGTTTTCGTCAGCGCAATCGCAGTTGTCCTGCACCATGGTCTTGGCCACTTCCGCATGGCGTAGCCAGGCTTTGACCGTGGGCATTTTTTCCAGGCTTTGCGGATTGAGCACCGCGCGCATCGCACCGCAATCGGAGTGTCCACAAATAATGATGTGCTGCACGCCCAGCGCCAGGACCGCGTACTCGATGGCGGTGGAGACGCCACCGTTCATTTGTCCGTAAGGCGGTACCACATTACCCACATTGCGGGTCACGAACAGATCGCCAGGGGCGCTTTGGGTAATCAATTCCGGGACGATGCGCGAATCGGCGCATGCGATGAACATCGCTCTCGGCCGCTGGGCCGTGGCGAGTTTTTTGAAGAGTTCTTCCTGCTGCGGAAAGATCTCGTGACGAAAATGCAAAAAGCCGTCCACGATATGCTGCAGCGCTGCATCGGCACTTTCGGCCTCCGGGAAAGCTGAAGCCGACGCAGCCAACGGCTGTTTATCCTTGTCACTCATGATTCATCCTCTTTGACGGATTAAAGGAATTTTCCAGCTTTATCCGGTATGAGGCCAGTGGTTGACTAAAAAACACTCACCCCACTGACCGCGACCCATCAGTCACTCGATGAACAAGGTAACCGTCGAAACTTAACTCAAACTGAATCAAACGCTCTAGAACGCTGGTTCCACGTCGTTAAAAAAGTGACCAGAGTATAACGGTCCCCTCCATTGGCACTATTCAACGATAGGCCAACTCACCGTTAAAGCAGCGACATCTGAGCACCTGGCGGGCAAAAAGCTTCGCAATCGAGATTGAAACCCTCCCGTCGATTCAGCCCCAGACGTTTGATGGCTTTGGCGAAACGTTGCGCCAGCAGATCCGCAAAGGGTCCTTCGCCGCGCATGCGTGCACCGAAGCGACTGTCATACAACTCCCCACCACGGCTTTGGCGAATCAGGCTCAGCACGTGAGCTGCACGCTGAGGGTAATGAGCGGCCAGCCACTCCTCGAACAACGGCGCAACCTCCAGCGGCAAACGCAGCATCAT
>JAPLSD010000796.1 GCA_026398835.1 Pseudomonas sp. | reverse complement strand
TTGCCTGGCTCGACACAGGCACCCACGACAGTCTGCTGGAAGCCTCACAATATGTGCAGACCATCGAGCACCGACAAGGTCTGAAAGTCGCCTGCCTCGAAGAGATCGCCTACAACCAGGGCTGGATCGACCGCGACCACCTGCTCAAGCATGCGAGCTATTTTGGTAAAACCGGCTACGGCCAATACCTGTTTCTCCTGGCCGGAGAAGACCAATGAATGTAGTCACCACCGATCTGCCCGGTGTTCTGATCATCGAACCCAAGGTGTTTGGTGACGAACGCGGCTTCTTCTACGAAAGCTTCAATGCCAAGGCTTTCGAAGAGGCGACGGGCCTGAACACGCCATTTGTTCAGGACAATCATTCGCGCTCGAAAAAAGGTGTGCTGCGCGGTTTGCACTACCAGCTCGAAAGCACTCAGGGGAAACTGGTGCGGGTCACCGCCGGTGAAGTACTCGACGTCTCGGTGGACATTCGTCGCAGCTCACCGCATTTCGGCCGCTGGGTTGCCGTGCGCTTGTCGGCTGAGAACCATCGCCAGCTCTGGATTCCGGAAGGCTTTGCCCACGGTTTCGTGGTGCTGAGCGACTTCGCTGAATTCCTCTACAAAACCACCGACTACTACATGCCATCAGCCGAGCGTTGCATCCGCTGGGACGACCCGACTCTAGCCATCGACTGGCAGCTCAGTGAAACACCGCAGCTGTCTGCAAAGGATCTGGCCGGCAAAACCCTGCAAGAGGCCGATCTGTTCCCGTGAGCGTTCTCGTTCGCGGCTAGGCATAATGCGCCTGTACCCACAGGCGCTCGATACCCATGACCCCAACCCTTCCCCGCAGACCTCGCTGGCGCAGCCTGGCGCTGCTCGCCTTGTGTCTGGCGCCGTTGTTGTGGCCGCTGGAACACCTGGCCGAACGTTACTACCGCAGCGAATTGGTGGGGCAGAACCGACAGACCCTCGATCTGTACGTCGCCAACCTGCTGGGCACGCTGCATCGCTACGAAGTGCTGCCGCAAATCCTCGGTGATCTGCCGGCCCTGCGTGCCGCCCTCGCTGCGCCAGGCCAGAGCGTCACCCAGGACAACGCCAACCGTCTGCTCAAAGACATCTGCGCCCAGACCGGCGCCGAAGTCATGTACCTGATGGACCCCACCGGCAAGACCCTGGCGGCGTCCAACTGGGACAAAAAAGACAGTTTCGTCGGCCGTAATTTTTCTTTCCGGCCGTATTTCAGCGAAGCCATGGCAGGGCGTCTGGGGCGCTTCTTCGGCCTGGGAACGACGTCGGTAAAACGCGGTTATTTCTTTGCTGGCGCGGTGCGCGATGGCGAGAAAATCATTGGCGTGCTGGTGGTCAAGGTCGACCTCGATCTCATCGAAAGCCTGTGGGGTAAAACCCCCGAACAATTGCTGGTGACCGACCATAACGGCGTGGTGATTCTCACCTCGCGGCCCGAATGGCGCTTTCGCGCGACCCGCCCGCAGACCGACGAAGAGCGCAAGGCGATTAGCGCGGTTCAGCCCTACCCGACCCTCGATCCGCAGCCGCTGGAGCTCAATCCCAACGCCTGGTTGACCCAGACTCGGCAAATCGAGGAAACCGGCTGGAGCGTCAGTATCCTCGCCCCGCGTACCCTGATCGACCGCCCGGTGCGCACCGTGGAGGCTATCGGCGGCGCGACGCTGCTGGTGTTGATGCTGCTGCTCGGCCTGATGATGCAGCGCCGGCGCCATTACCTGGACCGCATCGCCTTCGAAGCCAAGGCCCGGCGTGAGCTGGAGATGCGCGTCGTCGAACGCACCAGCGACCTCGAAGGCCTCAACCGTCGCCTCAAACAGGAAGTGCTGGAGCGCGAGCATGCCCAGCAAGAGCTGGTCCACGCTCAGGATGATCTGGTGCAGGCCGGCAAGCTGTCGGCACTGGGCACCATGTCGGCGAGCATCAGCCATGAACTCAATCAACCGCTGGCGGCGATTCGCAGCTACGCGGAAAACGCCGAAGTGCTGCTCGATCACCAGCGCACCGACGACGCCCGTGGCAACCTGAAACTGATCAGCGAACTGACCGAGCGCATGGCCTCGATCATCGCCCACCTGCGGGCCTTTGCCCGCCGCGACCGTCACGCGCCGGAAAGCGTCGCCCTGCAACCGGCGCTGGACGACGCGCTGGCCCTGCTGGCCAAGCGCAGGCGTGCCATGGAAGTCGAATTGATCCGCGACCTGCCGGCCGCCACCCTGTGGGTCGAGGCCGGAGAAACCCGCCTGCGCCAGGTGCTCGGCAACCTGCTGGCCAACGCCCTCGACGCGCTGACCGAAAAAGGCCCACCGCGCAAACTCTGGCTGAGTGCCGAATCCACCGCCGAGGGCGTCAATCTGTACATTCGCGACAACGGCCCGGGGTTTTGCATGGAAGCCCTTGGCCGCGCCAGCGAGCCTTTCTACACAACCAAGACCCGTACCCAGGGGCTCGGGCTGGGATTGGCGATCTGCGACACCCTGATGCGCGCCTTCGGTGGTGAACTGTCGTTCGCCAACCACCGCGATGGCGGCGCCTTGCTAACCCTGCGACTGCGCGCTGGTGCGCCGGGAGTCAATTTGCAACCCTCTGAGGACCGCAGTGCATGAGCAATGCAATCGACAACCGCATTCAGGTGGTGTTGATCGACGACGATCCCCATTTGCGTCAGGCCCTTAGCCAGACCCTGGACCTCGCCGGGCTGAAAATCCTGCCGCTGGCTGAGGCCAAGGGCCTGGCCGGGCGTCTTGAACGCGACTGGCCGGGAGTGGTGGTCAGTGACATCCGTATGCCTGGCATGGATGGCCTCGAACTGCTGACCGAGCTGCACGAGCAAGACCCGGAGCTACCGGTGCTGCTGATCACCGGTCACGGCGACGTGCCGCTGGCAGTGCAAGCGATGCGCGCCGGGGCCTATGACTTTTTGGAGAAGCCCTTCGCCAGCGACGCTCTGCTCGACAGCGTACGCCGAGCCCTGGCCTTGCGCCGACTGGTGCTGGACAACCGCAGCCTGCGCCTGGCCCTGAGTGACCGTAACGAACTCAGCACGCGGCTGGTGGGACAGTCGGCACCGATGCTGCGCTTGCGCGAGCAGATCGGCGCTCTGGCAGCGACCAAAGCCGATGTGCTGATCCTTGGCGAGACCGGTGCCGGCAAGGAAGTGGTGGCCCGCGCACTGCACGACCTGTCGAACCGTCGCAGCGGGCCGTTTGTCGCGATCAACGCCGGCGCCCTGGCCGAATCGGTGGTAGAGAGCGAGCTGTTTGGCCACGAACCGGGCGCCTTCACCGGTGCGCAAAAGCGCCGCATCGGCAAGTTTGAATTCGCCAATGGCGGCACACTGTTCCTCGATGAAATCGAAAGCATGAGCCTGGATGTGCAGGTCAAATTGCTACGTCTACTGCAAGAACGGGTGGTTGAGCGCCTGGGGGGCAATCAACAGATCCCACTGGATATCCGCATCATCGCCGCGACCAAGGAAGACCTGCGTCAAGCAGCGGATCAGGGCCGCTTTCGTGCCGACTTGTATTACCGCCTGAACGTCGCGCCGCTGCGCATCCCACCGCTGCGCGAACGCGGCGAAGACGCGTTGATGCTGTTCCAGCACTACGCCGGCGAAGCCAGCGCCCGCCACGGTCTGCCGCCCCACGAACTGCAACCGGGGCAACGGGCATTGCTGTTGCGCCATAACTGGCCGGGCAATGTACGCGAACTGCAAAACGCCGCTGAGCGCTTTGCCCTCGGCCTGGAACTGGCCCTGGACAACAGCACCCCGGACGGTAGCTCCGCCCCCATCACCGCAACCATCGGCGGTGGACTGAG
>JAPLSD010000232.1 GCA_026398835.1 Pseudomonas sp. | reverse complement strand
TGCAGCGATGGCGGAGTGAACGGACCGTCATAGCGCATGGATTTGAAGTCGATCCGGCAGAGCATCTGATCGAATGGCGTCACGCCCCACATGTCACGCTCTCTGAGGGGCGGCGGCATGAAGTTGAGGTCAGACTTGGGTTGGGTCGGCGACGTGTGATCGCCAGCAACCGCGCCTTGCGGAACCGGTATTTCATTGATTGAAACGATCGGCTTGCCGGTGCTGCGATCCAGCACGTAAATGCTGCCCTGCTTGGTCGACGCCAGGACTGCCGGCTTCACACCATCAGCGGTTTTCAAGTCCATGAGCGTCGGCTGACCACCGACGTCCATGTCCCACAGGTCATGGTGAGTGAACTGGAAATACCAGCGTACGTGACCGGTGTTGATGTCCAGTGCGGTGAGGCCTGCACTGTATTTCTCTGATTCAGGGGTACGGCCGCCGCCGAATTGGTCAGGTGTCTGGTTACCCATCGGCAGGTAAAGCATGCCGAGTTTTTCGTCGACACTGAACATTGACCACATGTTCGGCGAGTTGCGGGTGTAAGTCTGGCCTTCAATAATCGGGCTGGTGTTCTCCGGATTGCCGCTGTCCCAGTTCCACACCAGGCGACCGGTGTGCACGTCGAACGCGCGGATCACGCCGCTGGGTTCGTCGGTGGAGACGTTGTCGGTCACGTGACCGCCGATGACCACCAGATTCCGGGTCACGGCAGGTGGCGAGGTGGAGTAGTAACCGCCTGGGGCGAAGGTGCCGATATTGGCGCGCAGGTCGACCTGACCCTTGTCGCCGAAGTCTTCGCACATCTTGCCGGTGTCGGCGTTCAGGGCGATCAGACGAGTGTCGGCGGTTGGCAGGAATATACGACGCGGGCACGCGTTGCTGGCAGTCGCAGCCGCTGGAGTGGCAGCTGGAGTGGTAGCTGGAGTAGCAGCTGACTTGGTAGCTGACTTGGTAGCAGGCTTGGCCGGGATTTTCGCGGTGGCAGTGGTAGTGGCTGCGGCGGCGTAAGCGGCGTCATCGTGATACGACACGCCACGGCAGGTCATGTGCGCCCAACCCTTGAAGTTCGCCGCATTCTGCGTGCTCAGCTTCGGATCGAAACGCCAGATTTCCTTGCCAGTGTCCGGGTCCAGCGCAATCACCTGGCTGTGCGGCGTGCAGACGTAGAGCATGCCGTTGGCTTTGAGCGGGGTGTTTTCGGCGGTGGTTTCACCGGGATCGCCAGGCCCTGGGAGGTCACCGGTGCGATAAGTCCAGGCCGGCACCAGTTTGCTGACGTTTTGCGCGGTGATCTGCGCCAGTGGCGAGTAACGGTCACCGTGCGCGCTGCGGCCATAGGAGTTCCAGTCACCGTCGGGCATGGCCGGGGCGGTGTTGGTCATGCCGGGAACGGCGTCGCGATCCAGTTGGCCTTTGATTTCACCTGGGTTGGTGAACTGGCTGGCCAGCGCGGCAACGCCGGCGATGACCACGGCAGCGCTTAGCGCGCCAGTGCCAATCGGGTTGAACTCACCGCGATGCAATGGATGGCGAAACCACGGCAGCAGCAGGACGATACCGATGGCAAAAAACAGCGCCAGACGCGGCACCAGTTGCCACCAGTCCAGGCCGACTTCCCACAGCGCCCACACGGTGCTGGCGAACAGCACCACTGCATACAGGCCCAGCGCGGCGCGTCGCGCAGCGAGCAGTAGCACCCCGGTCACGAGCAGACCGATACCGGCCAGCAGGTAATACAGCGAGCCGCCGAGCATGCTCAGCTTGATCCCCCCGGCCAACAAGGCCAGGCCCATTAGCAGAAGCACGATACCGAGCAGGCTCGG
>JAPLSD010000264.1 GCA_026398835.1 Pseudomonas sp. | reverse complement strand
GGAGCAATTACAGGCTGAACTCGAAGTGTTGGTCGAGCGTTGGGCCGAGCTGGATGCCTGATTGACCCAGCAGCAATAAAAAAGCCCGACCTCGCTGACGTGAGTGTCGGGCTTTTCGTATGGAGTGGCTCCAGTTCCCCTGTAGGAGCAGCCGGTCGACGCTCGATTGCTCGCGATAGCGGTAGATCAGTCGACATCGGTGTTGAATGTCAGGCCATCATCGCGAGCAATCGAGCGTCGACCGGCTGCTCCTACAGGGGACGGGTTCAGCTCTTGATCAGTCGCACTGCCAGCACATCGCAAGGCGCGCCGTGCAACACATCATTGGCGGTGGAGCCGAGCAGCAGCGCCAGGCCATGTCGGCCGTGGCTGCCGACAACGATCAGGTCGCATTCCTGTTCCTTGGCCAGATGATGGATCTCTTGGCGCGGTTGGCCGTAGGTCAGATGACAGTTGGCCTTGGTGGCCTCCGGGTATTTCAGGATCAACCGGTCGAGCCGCTCTTTGGCTTGGTCGAACTGTTGTTGCTGCAATTGCGAAAGGTCCATGGGGACGTCGCCGCCGAAAGCCATGGCCATGGGCTCGACAATATGGACCAGTGAGAGTTTGGCGCCACTGCTGACGGACAGTTCACGAGCGCGCTTGATGACAGGGTCGCATTCTTCAGTGAGGTCAACAGCGACCAGGATGTGTTCATAGGGCATGGAAGGCACTCCGGAGGATTGCGATAACGGTAAGTATGGCTGGTTTCAAGCGGATTGGTTTCAGTGGGGCGCAATCCGCTCCTCAAGAATCGGGAGTACACATATGACGGTCTGGATAGTGGTGTCAATCCTTGCGCTGGTTTTAAGCCCTTTGGCCTGGTTGCGACCTTCGCGCAATCAGAGTGGGCGGATGGCCCTGCGCATGGAGGCGCGGCGTATTGGCCTGGCCATGCAGCTGGCGCCTCAGGAGTGGCCGCACTGGCTGGAGCAAGAACCGCCAAGCCCTTGCGCCCAATACCATCGACCACGACGCAGCGCTAAAGCAGCGTGCTGGATCTACTGGCAGACAGCGCCGGGCGTTTGGCTCAATCAATGGCGGGAAGTGTGTGAGGATGCTGTGTTGCTGGAGCATTTCAACAAATTACCAGCCAACGTCTTCAAGATCGAAGCAGATAAGCAAATGATCGCGTTGTATTGGGGCGAAAAGGGCGACGCGAGTGTTCTGCAGGACATTTCTGCAGTACTCAAGGCGCTGGCCTGAAAAATGACCTGAGTTACGACGCAAATCCCCCCGTATCTCCGTATCAGCTGCCGCAGGCTGCTGCTACGGGGGATTTGCATGATTTTCAGGCAATAAAAAGCCCGACATCATCATCGGGCTGGAGT
Source organism: Pseudomonas sp. (assembly GCA_026398835.1). Lineage (GTDB taxonomy): Bacteria > Pseudomonadota > Gammaproteobacteria > Pseudomonadales > Pseudomonadaceae > Aquipseudomonas. Next base: position 13,447 of record JAPLSD010000264.1, on the reverse strand, counting down.
TGGCCAGGCAGGCCGGTAATTCGGTAAATCGCAACGGCATATGTTCCGTGGCGCTGATCTTACCCTTGGCATTCGCTCAAGGTGTTCATATTTTTTTGCGGTCCTCGCAAGCTTAGCCCGAGAAAGCCAAGAGCAATGCGGGTTAGGGCGATTTTTCTAATTATTGACCCTATGAATGACTGGGCATGCATTAGCGTGTTGATGATCTTCCCGGCGCTGAAGTGACCGCAAAGTCGCGTTTCAACCAGCATTTTGGGCGATTGACAATTGCCTGAAATTCCGTGAAGGTGGCGTACCCAAATCAAACGGGCGTATGAATTGAGCGTTTGTATTACAGATCGCTCCTACAGAATCCCGACTATCGCGTTGGCGGGTGTGCCTGGCGGATTGGCGTAGCATCGACGGAGACGTCAGTGCCGAGCCAGAAGTTAGCGTCCGACGTGTACTGTTCAGCTTCCATATCGTGGAGATCAGTTGATGATTTACGAAGGTAAAGCCATCACGGTTAAGGCTCTTGAAAGTGGCATCGTCGAATTGAAATTCGACCTCAAGGGTGAGTCCGTCAACAAGTTCAACCGTCTAACCCTGAGCGAACTGCGTCAGGCCGTAGATACCATCAAGGCAGATGCTTCGGTCAAGGGTGTGATCGTCAGCAGTGGCAAGGACGTGTTCATCGTCGGTGCCGACATCACCGAATTCGTCGAGAACTTCAAGCTGCCTGATGCAGAGCTTGTTGCAGGCAACCTCGAAGCCAACAAAATTTTCAGCGATTTCGAAGACCTGAATGTTCCGACCGTAGCCGCGATAAACGGCATCGCCTTGGGCGGCGGTCTGGAAATGTGCCTGGCAGCGGATTACCGCGTCATGGCCACTACGGCCAAAATCGGCCTGCCGGAAGTCAAACTGGGCATCTACCCAGGCTTCGGCGGTACTGTGCGTCTGCCACGGATCATCGGTGCCGACAACGCCATCGAATGGATCGCCGCAGGTAAGGAAAACCGTGCCGACGACGCGCTGAAAGTAGGCGCAGTCGACGCTGTGGTTGTTCCAGAGAAGCTGCAAGAAGCGGCACTGGAACTGCTCAAGCGTGCCATTTCCGGCGAGTTCGATCACAAGGCCAAGCGTCAGCCGAAGCTGGAAAAGCTCAAGCTCAACGCGATCGAGCAAATGATGTCGTTCGAAACCGCTAAAGGTTTCGTGGCCGGTCAAGCGGGCCCGAACTACCCGGCGCCGGTTGAAGCGATCAAGACTATCCAGAAAGCCGCGAACTTCGGTCGCGACAAGGCACTGGAAATCGAAGCTGCCGGCTTCGTGAAACTGGCCAAGACCTCTGCTGCGCAAAGCTTGATCGGTCTGTTCCTGAACGATCAGGAACTGAAGAAAAAGGCCAAGGCCTACGACGAAATCGCTAAAGACGTGAAGCAGGCTGCCGTACTCGGCGCAGGCATCATGGGCGGCGGTATCGCTTATCAGTCGGCTTCCAAAGGCACGCCGATCCTGATGAAGGACATCAACGAGCACGGTATCGAGCAAGGTCTGGCGGAAGCCGCCAAGCTGCTGGTGAGCCGCGTTGATAAGGGTCGCATGACCGCAGCGAAAATGGCTGAAGTGCTTAACGGCATTCGTCCGACCCTGTCCTACGGTGATTTCGGCCACGTCGACCTGGTCGTCGAAGCGGTCGTCGAGAACCCTAAGGTCAAGCAAGCTGTTCTGGCTGAAGTCGAAGACAAGGTCAAAGAGGACACCATCCTCGCGTCGAACACCTCGACTATTTCCATCAGCCTGTTGGCCAAGGCCCTCAAGCGTCCGGAAAACTTCGTCGGCATGCACTTCTTCAACCCGGTGCACATGATGCCGTTGGTGGAAGTGATTCGTGGCGAGAAGTCCAGCGAGCTGGCGGTTGCCACTACCGTTGCCTACGCCAAGAAAATGGGCAAGAACCCGATCGTCGTCAATGACTGCCCGGGCTTCCTGGTCAACCGCGTTCTGTTCCCGTACTTCGGCGGTTTTGCCAAACTGGTCAGCGCCGGTGTGGACTTCGTCCGTATCGACAAGATCATGGAGAAATTCGGCTGGCCGATGGGCCCTGCGTACCTGATGGACGTGGTCGGCATCGACACTGGCCACCACGGTCGTGACGTGATGGCTGAAGGCTTCCCGGATCGCATGAAAGACGACCGTCGTTCGGCCGTTGACGTGCTTTACGAAGCCAAGCGTCTGGGCCAGAAGAACGGCAAGGGCTTCTACGTCTACGAGACCGACAAGCGCGGCAAGCAGAAGAAAGTCGCTGACCCGTCGGTGCTGGAAGTGCTCAAGCCTATTATCTTCGAGCAGCGTGAAGTGACTGACGAAGACATCATCAACTGGATGATGATCCCGCTGTGCCTGGAAACCGTGCGTTGCCTGGAAGACGGCATTGTCGAAACCGCTGCCGAAGCCGACATGGGTCTGGTCTACGGTATTGGTTTCCCTCCATTCCGTGGCGGTGCGCTGCGTTACATCGATTCCATCGGTGTTGCAGAATTCGTTGCCCTGGCTGACCAGTACGCTGATTTGGGCGCCCTGTACCACCCGACCGCGAAGCTGCGTGAAATGGCCCAAAACGGCCAGAGCTTCTTCGGTTAAGCGCCCACACTAGAGCGAGAGTGAACTATATGAGCTTGAATCCTAGAAACGTCGTGATTGTCGACTTCGGTCGCACCCCGATGGGCCGCTCCAAGGGCGGCATGCACCGCAACACCCGCGCTGAAGACATGTCGGCGCATCTGATCAGCAAACTGCTGGAACGCAACGTCAAAGTCGATCCGGCCGAAGTCGAAGACGTGATCTGGGGCTGCGTCAACCAGACCCTGGAGCAGGGCTGGAACATTGCCCGCATGGCGTCCCTGATGACGCAGATCCCGCACACCGCTGCCGGCCAGACCGTCAGCCGTCTGTGTGGCTCGTCGATGAGCGCACTGCACACCGCAGCCCAAGCGATCATGACCGGCAACGGTGACGTTTTCGTGGTGGGCGGCGTCGAGCATATGGGTCACGTGAGCATGATGCACGGTGTCGATCCGAACCCGCACATGTCTCTGTACGCGGCGAAAGCCTCGGGCATGATGGGTCTGACCGCGGAAATGCTCGGCAAGATGCACGGTATTACCCGCGAAGCGCAGGATGCTTTTGGCGTGCGCTCCCACCAGCTCGCCCATAAAGCGACCCTGGAAGGCAAGTTCAAAGACGAAATCATTCCGATGCAGGGCTACGACGAGAACGGTTTCCTGAAACTGTTCGACTACGACGAAACCATCCGTCCGGAAACTACCCTGGAAAGCCTGGCGGCATTGAAGCCAGCGTTCAACCCTAGGGGCGGCACCGTAACAGCGGGTACTTCCTCGCAGATCACCGATGGTGCTTCGTGCATGATCGTGATGTCGGCGCAGCGTGCTCAGGACCTGGGCATCCAGCCAATGGCGGTCATCCGCTCGATGGCAGTGGCAGGTGTGGACCCGGCGATCATGGGCTATGGTCCAGTACCGGCAACACAAAAAGCACTGAAGCGCGCGGGCCTGGGTATTGCTGATATCGACTTCTTCGAACTCAACGAAGCTTTCGCTGCACAGGCTCTGCCGGTGCTGAAAGATTTGAAAGTGCTCGACAAGATGAACGAGAAGGTTAACCTGCACGGCGGCGCGATTGCTCTGGGCCATCCATTCGGTTGCTCCGGTGCGCGTATCTCCGGCACCTTGCTCAATGTGATGAAGCAAAATGGCGGCACCTTCGGTGTGTCCACCATGTGCATTGGTCTCGGCCAGGGCATTGCCACCGTCTTCGAACGCGTTTAAGCGATTCGTCGATGGAAGCCGGGGCCTTGTGCCCCGGTTTTTGTTTTTCTGAAGATTTATTTTTTTTATGTGCAGGAGGGCCAGAACATGAATTTACAACCCGGGCTCTATGAGCATTACAAGGGGCCGCAATATCGCGTTTTTGCAGTCGCGCGGCATTCCGAAACCGAAGAAGAAGTGGTGTTCTACCAAGCTCTGTATGGCGATTACGGCTTTTGGGTGCGTCCCTTGAGCATGTTCCTGGAGTCGGTCGAAGTTGACGGCGAACAGGTGCCACGCTTTGCTTTGGTGCAGGCCGAACCCAGCCTTTTTTCCAAGCCATAAGCGCAGGGCGCGCAGAACCCTGCGCTTGACCTCACCTTGTTGCCACTATATATAGCGGTGCCGCGTCAGGCGCCAACCGCCTTTCACTTCTAGAATTCAGGAATTTTCTGATCCATGGGCAAATCGCTGGTCATTGTGGAATCCCCGGCTAAGGCCAAGACCATCAACAAGTATCTGGGCAACCAATACGTGGTGAAGTCGAGTATCGGCCATATCCGAGACCTGCCCACCAGCGGTTCGGCTAGCGCCAGCAAAGAACCTGCTGCCAAGCGTGGCAAGGCCGCCGCAGGTGAAGCGCCCGCGCTCTCTCCGAAAGAGAAAGCGCGCAAGCAGCTGGTCTCGCGCATGGGTGTCGATCCCGATCATGGCTGGAAAGCCAAGTACGAGATTCTCCCGGGCAAGGAAAAGGTCATCGAAGAGCTGCGCCGGCTCGCCAAAGATGCTGACACCATCTATCTCGCAACCGACTTGGATCGCGAGGGGGAAGCCATTGCCTGGCACCTGCGCGAAGCCATCGGTGGTGACGACAGCCGCTACAAGCGCGTGGTGTTCAACGAAATCACCAAGAAGGCGATTCAGGAAGCCTTCTCCAAGCCAGGCGAGCTGGACATTGATCGGGTCAACGCCCAACAGGCGCGTCGTTTCCTCGACCGCGTGGTGGGTTACATGGTCTCGCCACTGTTGTGGCAGAAGATCGCCCGTGGTTTGTCCGCTGGTCGTGTGCAATCGGTTGCGGTGAAGCTGGTCGTCGAGCGTGAGCGTGAAATTCGCGCGTTCAACCCGGAAGAGTACTGGGAAGTCCATGCGGACCTCGGTACCGCCAAGGGCGCCAACGTGCGTTTTGAAGTGGCCCGTGAAAACGGCGAAGCCTTCAAGCCGCTCAACGAAACCCACGCCATGGCCGCACTGGAAAAGCTCAAGGCTTCCAGTTACACGATCGCCAAGCGTGAAGACAAACCGACCAGTAGCAAACCGTCGGCACCGTTCATTACTTCCACCTTGCAACAGGCCGGCAGCAACCGTCTGGGCTTTGGTGTGAAGAAAACCATGATGATGGCTCAGCGTCTGTACGAAGCGGGCTACATCACTTATATGCGTACTGATTCGACTAATCTCTCGGCCGATGCCGTAGAAATGGCGCGCACTTATATTGAAGGCGAATTCGGCAGCAAATACCTGCCGGCCGCGCCGAACGTCTATAGCAGCAAAGAAGGCGCGCAAGAGGCTCACGAAGCGATTCGTCCTTCCGACGTCAATACCGACCCAAGCAAGCTGGTGGGTATGGAGCGCGACGCTGAGCGTCTCTACGAGCTGATCTGGCGCCAATTCGTCGCTTGCCAGATGCTGCCGGCGCAATACCTGTCGACCACCGTCAGCGTCGCCGCTGGGACCTTCGAGCTGCGTGCCAAAGGCCGCATCCTCAAGTTCGACGGCTACACCCGCGTCATGCCGCAAATGACCAAGCCGGGCGACGACGATGTGTTGCCGGACATGGCCCAGGGCGACGTGCTGAAGCTGATCAAACTCGACCCGAGCCAGCACTTCACCAAGCCGCCTGCGCGTTACTCCGAAGCGAGCCTGGTCAAGGAAATGGAAAAACGCGGTATCGGTCGTCCTTCGACTTATGCGGCGATCATTTCGACGATCCAGGACCGTGGCTACGTAGCACTGCATAACCGTCGTTTCTACTCCGAAAAGATGGGCGATATCGTTACCGAACGACTGTCCGAGAGCTTTTCCAACCTGATGGACTACGGCTTCACTGCCGGTATGGAAGAGAACCTCGATGACGTCGCCCAGGGCGAACGCGACTGGAAAAGCGTGCTCGACGAGTTCTATGGCGACTTCAAGAAGAAACTCGAAGTGGCTGAGGGCGCAGAAAACGGCATGCGTGCCAACGAGCCGGTGATGACCGACATCCCGTGCGTTCTGTGCAGCCGTCCGATGCAGATTCGTACCGCCTCTACCGGTGTGTTCCTCGGTTGCTCGGGTTACAGCCTGCCGCCGAAAGAGCGCTGCAAGGCGACCGTCAATCTGGTGCCGGGCGATGAAATCGCTGCGGACGATGAGGGCGAGTCGGAATCGCTGGTACTGCGTGGCAAGCATCGCTGCCCGATCTGCAGCACGGCGATGGACGCTTACCTGCTCGATGAGAAACGTAAACTGCATATCTGCGGTAACAACCCGGATTGCGTAGGTTTCGAGATCGAAGAGGGCAGCTACCGCATCAAGGGTTATGAAGGTCCGAGCCTGGAATGCGACAAGTGCGGCAGCGAGATGCAGCTCAAGACCGGCCGTTTCGGCAAGTTCTTCGGTTGCACCAACGCGACCTGCAAAAACACCCGCAAACTGCTGAAAAGCGGCGACGCAGCGCCGCCGAAGATGGATCCGGTGAAGATGCCGGAACTCAAGTGCGAGAAGGTCAGCGATACTTACATCTTGCGTGACGGTGCTTCCGGTCTGTTCTTGGCGGCGAGCCAGTTCCCGAAAAACCGCGAGACCCGTGCTCCGCTGGTCATCGAGATCGTGCCGCACAAGGACGAGATCGATCCGAAGTATCACTTCCTCTGCGAAGCGCCGAAGAAGGATCCGGACGGCCTCCCGTCAGTGATCCGTTACAGCCGCAAGACCAAAGAGCAATACGTGCAGACAGAAGTCGACGGTAAGCCGACTGGCTGGAAGGCGTATTACGACGGTGGCAAGTGGACGGTTGAAGACAAGCGTCCATCAGCCAAGTCTTAAAAGGCGCTGTACTGAAAAGGCCGCATGTGAACCCTCGGGTTTTCATGCGGCCTTTTTGTTTTGCTTGCGGTCAGCTCGGGTGATCCACGACACTGTCCGACCTGTGTGAAGCAATTATTTCATTGTGGAGACTGCCGTCATGGCCCACGAACTCTATACCCGCACCAACCAGAAAATTTATTTTGCCGGTCTTTCATTGGAAGCGCTGGCCAGATCCGAAGAGGGGCGGGCGATTAATTCCCAGGCGCTGGTTCAAGCCGGGCGTGAATCGGTGTTGTTTCACCTGTACGGTGCCTTGCTTGGGTTGTGTCATGAGATTGCCGGCTTCTACCGCCTGCCTCAGGCCAATGCGCCGCGAGCGGAAATGCTGCTGACTCGTGAGGTGCTGGAAACCATTGCCATTCCCGAGCTGGCCGAGTTGGTGGAGCTGGCACAAAACCCTGAAACATGGCTGGCGAAGCTGCTGGCGGCTTATGCCGCGCTGTTTCAGCCGCCACGAGCGCCACATAAACCCAAGGGCGATGTGACGCAGCCATTGATCGTTGCGGTCAACCTCGATGAGGAAGTGGAGCCAGAGTTGAGTCGGGAGGAATTGGAAAGCTGGCGTCAGAACCTGAAGGAGCTGGCGATTCGGTTTCGGGATGGGCTTAACGAGTGCTGAGGGAATGACTCGGGGAGTCGCTTTTAAGCGCTCTCCGGGCGTTGTGATGGAATAGCAATTGATCAGAACATAAAGAAAGCTGTTCAGATCCTCAGCGAGGCCGTGCCGATGACTGATATAATGTCGGCCTTTCGTGGAGAACAGACCTTTATGCCAACGTCCTTTCTAGAAATTGTTGAGTTGCCTGACGGCCGTATTGAGCTGCGCAGGGCTGAGGACGAGGGTTCTCTGGTTACTTTGGACTTTTCCGAAGATGCCAAAGCGTTTCTGCAAGGTCAGCACGTCGAAGTCGCCAAGGCCATGTTGAGCGTTGGTGTGCAGATGGCTGGACGTCTGGTTGAAGGCGAATTTGAGAAAGAAGACGGGTCACGGATTCTTCACTGAGTCCGTTTGTCGGTTTCCTGAGTGTAATTTGTCGCTTCAAATCGGCTTCTCTATTCTCGAGAAGCCCCATGCTATTCAAGTCTCATGACAGTCCTGTTGATCAACCCAAGCGAATGTTCAGGCTTTGCGCATCCCCTGTACGGGCCGCGCTGATCAACTGTGCCCGTGCGGTTGGGCTCAGAGGGTTAAGCCAGCTGACAACAGTGTGGCTACGGCCCAGGCGCAATGCCTCGCACGTCAGTTGCTGAGCGCTTTGTGCGCCTCGCGGTTGCAGCAGCAAAATCCGCTCGCGGTTCAATCCGGCGTCCCGTAGCCAGGCCTGGGTCAGGCTCGATGGCGGGGCAATCAGGGTCAACCAGCGAGCGTCCTGGTCCTGGCTCAGTTCTCTGAGAATAGGGGCCAGCAGGTTCAGGCAGTTCCCGGCCGCACCGCGTAACGACAGTTCACTGAAAGCTTCGGGCTCGGCGCTCCAGGGCGACTCGACCACATCTTTAAGGATCGGGGCGAGTGGCTGGGCCATAAATGCCTCGAACAGTGACAGTTGTGCATGCTGTGGTGTGTGGGGGAACTGCATAAAGCCTCCTTTAGCGGCGAATGACGCCGACACTCAAGCCTTCGATCACCAGATCCTGATCTTTCAGGTTCACTTCAATAGGGGCGAACTCAGGGTTTTCGGCTATCAGCCAGACTTTGCTGCCTTCACGCTTGAAGCGCTTCACGGTGACTTCATCGCCGATCCGGGCGACTACGATCTGGCCATTGCGAGCTTCGCGAGTGGTATGCACGGCGAGCAGATCGCCGTCGAAAATACCGACGTCTTTCATGCTCATGCCGTGTACGCGTAACAGGTAGTCGGCGCGAGGATGGAAGAAGGCAGGGTTGATATTGCAGGATTCTTCGATGTGCTGCTGAGCGAGAATCGGTGCGCCGGCGGCAACCCGGCCGATGATCGGCAGGGAAGCGTCATCGGCTCCCTTGGCTTCGAAGCCGGGAATACGAATCCCCCGCGAAGCGCCTGGCGTCATTTCGATTGCACCCTTGCGGGCCAGCGCCTTGAGGTGTTCTTCGGCGGCGTTGGGTGATTTGAAACCCAGTTCCTGAGCGATTTCCGCGCGGGTCGGCGGGTAGCCGTTGTCTTCGAGGCATCGTTTGATAAAAGCCAGAATCTCAGCTTGGCGTGGCGTCAGTTTTAGCATTTCGATCGCTCTGTCTTTTTATACAGTGACTGGGATTATATACAGTGGATAATTCTTGGCAATCCTCCTTTTTATTCAGTCCGCTGGACGGTCGAATTGCAGGCAATCGCACCTTGAGTCGCACGACTGACTACACAGTCAGACTTGTGTGATTTAATAGGTGACTGACCGGCCGGAATACGGACAGGCAGGCTTGACAAGGCATGGTCTGAAACGTATGTTTCAAACAAGTGTTTGTCAGGCGGAGTAGTCATGGCCCAGTCGGAAACCGTTGAACGTATTCTTGATGCTGCCGAGCAGTTGTTCGCGGAAAAAGGTTTTGCCGAAACCTCATTACGGCTGATCACCAGCAAGGCCGGGGTTAATCTGGCGGCGGTGAACTATCATTTCGGTTCGAAAAAAGCGCTGATTCAGGCGGTTTTTTCGCGTTTTCTCGGTCCCTTCTGCATCAGCCTCGATCGCGAGCTTGAGCGGCGGCAGGCCAAGCCGGACAACAAGCCGAGCCTGGAAGAACTGCTGGAAATCCTCGTCGAGCAGGCGCTCGTGGTACAGCCACGCAGTGGCAACGATCTCTCTATTTTCATGCGTTTGCTGGGTCTGGCCTTCAGTCAGAGCCAAGGGCATTTGCGTCGCTATCTGGAAGACATGTACGGCAAGGTGTTTCGCCGCTACATGATGCTGGTGAACGATGCTGCACCGCGCATTCCGCCTATCGAGCTGTTCTGGCGCGTGCACTTCATGTTGGGTGCGGCGGCGTTCAGCATGTCGGGTATCAAAGCCCTGCGGGCGATTGCCGAGACCGATTTCGGGGTCAATACCTCGATTGAGCAGGTCATGCGCTTGATGGTGCCGTTCCTGGCGGCTGGCATGCGCGCCGAAACCGGCGTCACCGATGCTGGCATGGCCAGCGCACAGCTAAGACCGCGTAGTAAATCGACTCCTTCGGCCGCCAAGGTTTAACCGCGCACGGGTGGGCGCGGCTGCTGACATCCGCTAAGCTAGCCGCCCATGCCGACTCCAGTTTTAAATCCGCTCCCTATCCCTTTCGCCGACCATCCTTTGCCGGGCTTTGCCGATGGCGATCGGGTCGTGCGTCTGCGCCGAGGCGGGCGCATCGTTGATGTGCCGTGCGCGCATCCCGTTATTAAGGAATTTCTATGACATCTGGCCTGCAAGGCTCCTTGATGGTGGACGTCGCCGGTACCTGGCTGACGGCTGAAGATCGCCAATTGTTGCGTCAGCCCGAAGTGGGTGGCCTGATCATTTTTGCGCGCAATATCGAGCATCCGCGCCAGGTTCGCGAGCTGTGCGCGTCGATCCGTGCCGTGCGTCCGGACTTGCTGCTGGCGGTAGACCAGGAGGGCGGACGGGTACAACGGCTGCGCCAGGGTTTTGTGCGTTTGCCGGCAATGCGGGCAATTGCCGATAACCCCGATGCCGAATATCTGGCCGAGCAGTGCGGCTGGATCATGGCAACCGAAGTGCTGGCCGTTGGCCTCGACTTGAGCTTTGCCCCGGTGCTGGATCTGGACTATCAGCGCAGTGCCGTTGTTGGCAGTCGTTCATTTGAAGGTGATCCGGAGCGCGCCGCCTTGCTGGCAGGTGCATTCATTCGTGGCATGAACAGCGCCGGTATGGCCGCCACCGGCAAGCACTTTCCCGGTCATGGCTGGGCAGAAGCTGATTCCCATGTGGCGATCCCGACCGACGAGCGTAGTCTGGAAGACATTCGCGCCAATGACCTGGTGCCGTTTGCCCGTTTGAGCAAGCAACTGGCGGCGGTGATGCCAGCCCACGTCATCTACCCTCAAGTCGATTCACAGCCAGCGGGCTTCTCTCGCCGTTGGTTGCAGGACATCCTGCGTGGCGAATTGCAATTTGATGGCGTCATCTTTAGCGATGACCTGTCCATGGCCGGCGCTCACGTGGTTGGCGATGCGGCGAGTCGAATCGAGGCGGCGCTGTCGGCCGGTTGCGACATGGGCCTGGTGTGTAACGATCGTGGGGCTGCCGAGCTGGCCTTGAGTGCTGCCCAACGATTGAAGGTCACGCCGTCAGCGCGTATTGCACGGATGCGCGGCAAAGCGTTCGCAAGTACCGAATACCGCCAGGACCCACGCTGGCTGGCGGCCCTTGGCGCGCTCAAAGACGCCCAACTGATTGATTAAGGATTTTTGCAATGACGGTTTACGCGATTATCGGTGGCACTGGTCTCACTCAACTCGAAGGCTTGAGCATTCGCCAATCGTTGCCGCTGGATACGCCGTACGGGGCGCCTTCGGCTGACATCCAGTTCGGCGAATACGCGGGGCGTGAAGTGCTGTTTCTGGCGCGCCACGGTCATCCTCACCGTTTCCCACCGCATCAGGTGAACTACCGGGCCAACCTCTGGGCGCTGAAACAAGCGGGTGCCGAGGCGATTCTGGCGGTCAACGCTGTGGGCGGGATTCATGCGGCGATGGGCACCGGACATTTCTGTGTGCCGCACCAGTTGATCGACTACACCAGCGGCCGTGATCACACCTACTTTGCCGATGATCTGGAGCAGGTCACTCACATCGACTTCAGCTACCCCTATAGCGAACCACTGCGTGAGCAACTGATTGCCGCGCTGGCCGCTGAGGGTTGCGCCTACAGCAGTCATGGCGTGTATGCCTGCACCCAAGGACCGCGCCTGGAAACCGTGGCCGAGATCGCCCGTCTGGAGCGCGATGGTTGCGATATCGTGGGCATGACCGGCATGCCTGAGGCGGCCTTGGCTCGCGAGCTGGATCTGGCGTACGCCTGTCTGGCATTAGTGGTGAATCCGGCGGCGGGCAAGTCCACCGCGGTGATCACCATGGCCGAGATCGAGCAGGCATTGCATGACGGGATGGGCAAGGTTAAGTCGACATTGGCGCGGGTGCTGGCGGGCTGAGTATCAGTTGCCCCGAGTTGACCCCATCGCGGGCAAGTCGGATCGCCGCACCGCTCGCTCTACAGGAAATTGAGTGCCCGTGTAGGAGCGAGGCTCGGGGCGTGAAGGCGATGTATCAGGCGCAACTGTGTCAGCGCTTTTCCAGTTTATTGGGCAGCGGCGCAAACAACGCTTCGATATCCTCGCTCTGCAATTTCCAGTCCCCGGTCTTGCGTCCATCCAGGACGCCCGCCGCCAGGTCGGACTTTTCCTTTTGTAGATGCTGAATCTTCTCTTCGACGGTTCCGCGAGCAATCATCTTGTAAACGAATACCGGCTTCTCCTGACCGATGCGATACGCACGGTCGGTGGCCTGGTTTTCGGTGGCCGGGTTCCACCACGGATCGTAGTGGATGACGGTGTCGGCCTCGGTCAGGTTCAAGCCTACGCCACCGGCTTTCAGGCTGATCAGGAAGATTTGCAGCTTGCCACTCTGGAATTCTTTTACAGGCGTTCGTCGATCCCTGGTTTGCCCGGTCAGCAGCGCATAGGCCACGCCGCGGCGTTTCAGCTCCACTTCGATCAGGGCCAGCATCGAGGTGAACTGTGAGAACAGCAGAATTCTCCGTCCTTCTTCAAAAAGCTCCTCGAGCATTTCCATCAGGCTGTCGAGTTTGCCGGACGAACTGCCGCGCGCCGGTGGGGCGTCATTGACCAGTCGCAAATCACAGCAGACCTGACGCAGCTTGAGCAGTGCCTCAAGGATGATGATCTGACTGCGGGCAACGCCTTTGCGGGTGATCTCGTCGCGGACTTTCTTATCCATGGCCAGGCGCATGGTTTCATAAACGTCACGCTGCGCCTCGTTGAGTTCGACCCAGTGAATGATCTCGGTTTTCGGCGGCAGTTCAGTGGCGACCTGTTCTTTGGTCCGGCGCAACAGGAAGGGTTTGATCCGTCCATTGAGGTGCTGCAGTCGTACTTCGCTGGCGCGCTTTTCAATCGGCACACGGTAGTCGCGATTGAAGGTTTTCACGTCACCCAGCCAGCCGGGCAGCAGGAAGTGAAACAGTGACCACAGTTCGCCCAAATGATTTTCCAGCGGCGTGCCGCTCAAGCACAGGCGTTGCCGGGCATTGAGCTCCCGCGCGGCGTGGGCAGCCTTGCTGTTGGGGTTCTTGATGTATTGCGCTTCATCGAGGACCAGCACGTGCAGTGGCAGGGCGGCGAGGCGCTCGACATCCTTTGGCAGCAGCGCATAGGTAGTCAGGATCAGGTCGTAATCCGTCAACTCGTCGAAATGCTTTTTGCGTCCGGCACCGTACAGCGCCAGCACCTTGAGTTGCGGCGTGAAGTGCGCCGCCTCATCAAGCCAGTTGGGGATCAGGCTGGTGGGCATCACCACCATGCACGG
>JAPLSD010000814.1 GCA_026398835.1 Pseudomonas sp. | reverse complement strand
GAGCTTTTGCCAGTCGATGGCGAAGTCATTCATACCTAGTTGTACATGCACGCAGCGACCGCCAGCCAGTTCTACCGACGGTTCATAGCTGTCGTAGCACGGATCAAAAACGATGACTTCATCGCCGCTGTGAATCACCGCTTGAATAGCGCAGAAAATCGCCTGAGTCGCGCCCGGGGTAATAGTCACTTCGCTGTCGGCGTTCACCGTGCAGCCATAGCTCCGAGCGATCTTGGCCGCGACTTGCTGGCGCAGCGCTGGCAGCCCGGTCATGGGTGAATACTGGTTGTGGCCACTGGCGATATGCCGGCCAACGGCATCACGCAGGGCCTGCGGGCCGTCAAAATCGGGAAACCCCTGGGACAGATTGAGCGCGCCGGTTTCCACCGCGAGCTGTGACATACGAGTGAAGATGGTGGTGCCGACATTCGGCAGCTTACTGGTGATCATGGGTGATTCCCTGCTGAACACCCGGCTCTACGGCGGCACGGGAGAGCCCGAGGATAGCCCAAACGGCAGGCGTGAAAAAGGGCGCCATGGGCGCCCTCTTCTTCCCGCAGAAAAATCGCGAATCAGCGTTTGTCTTTACGCTTCTTCTCGGCTTTCTTGTGGTGGGTCATCAAACGACGCTTCTTGTTGACCTGGCGGTCGGTGAGCGTGTTTTTGTTGCCTTCGTACGGGTTCTCGCCGCCTTTGAACTCGATACGGATCGGCGTACCGACCAGTTTCAAGACGCGGCGGTAAGTGTTTTCCAGGTAACGGACGTAGGACTTCGGAACGCGCTCGACCTGGTTACCGTGGATCACGATGATCGGCGGGTTAGCGCCACCCAAGTGGGCATAACGCAGTTTGATCCGGCGGTTGTTAACCATCGGTGGCGCGTGCTCGCCGACCGCATCTTCAAGAATCTGAGTCAGGCGGTTGGTCGGCCAGCGGGTAACCGCCGACTTGAACGAGTTCTGTACCGATTGGTACAGGTTACCCACGCCAGTGCCGTGCAAGGCCGAGATGAAGTGAATGTCGGCGAAGTCGACGAAGAACAACCGGCGTTGCAGCTCGATCTTCACGAACTCGCGCTCACTCGGCTCCATGCCATCCCACTTGTTCAGTGCGATAACCAGTGCGCGACCGGCTTCCAGTACGAAGCCCAGCAGGTTGAGGTCGTGGTCGACCACGCCTTCTCGGGCGTCCATGACGAAGACCACCACGTTGGCGTCTTTGATCGCCTGCAGGGTTTTCACCACGGAGAATTTTTCAACTTCCTCGTGGATCTTGCCGCGCTTGCGCACACCCGCGGTGTCGATCAGCGTGTACTTCTCTTCGTTACGCTCGAAGGGAATGTAAATGCTGTCGCGCGTGGTGCCTGGCTCGTCATACACGATAACCCGGTCTTCACCGAGCATACGGTTGACCAGGGTCGACTTGCCGACGTTCGGACGACCGATGATGGCGATCTTGATACCGTCTTTTTCGCTCGGGCCTGGAATGCGCTTGGCTTCCTGACCTTCTGCGACGATTTCAGCTTCTTCGCCTTCTGCCGGCTCTTCCTCATCTTTCGGGAATTCGCGCAGGCAAATTTCCAGCATCTGAGTGATGCCACGGCCGTGAGCACCGGCAATCGGGATCGCGTCGCCCATGCCCAACGGGCTGAACTCGGCGCGGGCCAGCTCAGGGTCGATGTTGTCGACCTTGTTGGCGACCACGTAGGAACGTTTGTTGCGCTTGCGCAGGTGCTCGCCAATCATTTGATCGGCAGCAGTGAAACCTGCGCGGGCGTCTACCAGAAACAGGACGACATCGGCTTCTTCAATGGCCAGCAGCGACTGCTCGGCCATTTTTTCGTCCATGCCATGCTCGTCACCGGAAATACCGCCGGTGTCGACCAGAATGTAGGAACGCCCTTGCCACTTTGCCTCACCGTATTGGCGATCACGGGTCAGACCGGACAGGTCGCCGACAATGGCGTCACGGGTCCTGGTCAGGCGGTTGAACAAGGTGGACTTGCCGACGTTCGGTCGGCCCACCAGGGCGATTACGGGAACCATGCGGCTCTCCACTTCGTTATTTCAGAAAATACAAAAGCCGCTGCTAGGCAGCGGCTGGTGCTCGGGGCAGCACGTGAAGTGCCACAAGCCTTGCAATGCAAGGCCGCTTGAGGACATTGCTGTCCCCAAGCATAGTCAAACCATTACTTGATGGTCAGGGCTTCCAGCTTGCCACTGTTGCCATACACATAAATCGTGTCACCCATCACCAGCGGACGGGCACGCAGGCCATCGCTGTCGATGCGTTCACGGCCGACGAAACGGCCATCCACCTGACTCAGCAGGTGCAGGTAACCTTCCATATCACCGACCGCAACGTAGCTGGAAAACACTTCCGGTGCCGACAGTTGACGGCGAGCCAGCGAATCGTTGCTCCACAATGCTGTGGTGGAACGCTCGTCGACACCTTCAACGGTGCCCGAAGCCAGGCTCACGTAAACGCTGCCAAAGCCTTGTGCGACGCCTGCATAGCTGGAAGCATCACGCTGCCAGAGCGGACGACCGCTTTCCAGGTCCAGAGCCGTAACGCGACCTTGATAGCTGGCCACATACAGGGTGCTGCCGGACAACAGCAAGCCACCGTCGATGTCGACCACGCGTTCGAGCTCCGAACGACCTTGTGGAATCGCTACGCGTTGTTCCCAGACCGGCACGCCGTTGCGAGTATCAAGAGCAACGACTTTACCGGTCGACAAACCAGCAATGGCCAGATGGTTAGTGACGATCGGCGCACTGGTGCCGCGCAGAGTCAGTACCGCAGGGGTGCTGTCGTAGAGCCAGCGTTGATTACCGGTGGCGGCGTCGAGGCCAATCAGACGGTCATCCTGAGTCTGGACCACAACCACATCACCGTTGGTGGCAGGCGGTGCGAGGACTTCACTGGTCACGCGAGCGCGCCATTTCTCTTCACCGGTGCTGGAATCCAGCGCTACCACTTGGCCTTTCAGCGTACCGACCATGACCAGACCGTAGCCCACACCAACGGCGCCGGAAACTGGTAGTTCGAGGTCTTTCTTCCATTTGACGTCGCCGTTGTTGCGATCCATCGCCACAACTTTGCCTTTCACATCGCCGGCATAGATGGTGTCGCCGTCAATCGCCGGCACCAGCATGTTGTAGGTGTCGCCCTGGCCATCACCAATCGAACGGCTCCACTGCTTCTGCAGGACCACTTCTTCTTTGAAGTCGACCAGTTCAGCCGGTGGCAGTTCTTTTTTGCTGTTGCTGCTGCAACCCGCGGCCAGAATGGCCAGAGCCAGCAATGCTGCATGCTTCCAACGGATCACGTCACGCATCCCCTTTGGCCAGGTCGTCCAGCTTGATTTGTAAGCCACCCACCGCCGCCTCATCAGACAGCGCAGCCTTGGCCTTTTGATACGCGGCATAGGCTTCATCGGTACGACCCAATTGGACCAACAGGTCACCCTTGAGCTCTTCACGAGTGGCCAGGAATGCTTTGTCAGCATCGCCTTCGAGCAGCTTCAGCGCTTCATCGGCCTTGTTCTGTGCCGCCAGCACCTGAGCCAGACGCTGACGCGCGATTTCGCCCAGGGCCGGGTTGGCCGGTTTGTCGGCAACCGCTTTGAGCTCGCTCGCCGCGTCGTCCAGCTTGCCGCTATCGACTGCGACTTTCGCCACGAACAGGCTGCCGTATTGCGCGTAGGCGCTGCCGCCGAACTCGCTGTTGAGCTTGCCGGCCAGATCCGCGACGCGGGCCGCATCCGGCTTGCCATCAGGAGTCAGCGTGGTTTCCAGCAATTGCTGATAGAGCATCGAGGCGCCTTGCGACTGATTGCTCTGATACTTGTGAAAGGCCTGCCAGCCGAACACGATGACCAGGGCCAACAGACCGCCAGTGACCAAGGGTTTGCCGTTGCGCTGCCACCAGTCTTTCAGGTCGGCCAGCTGTTCATCATCAGTACTCGACACCCCAATACTCCTTATTCGCTAAATCGGCTGTTTGACAGCTTCAACCCTGCACGACGCAGGTGGCCAAGTGCGCAGCAAGCGCATCCCAGGCAATGCTTTGTTGTTCGCCCTGGCCACGCAGGGGTTTGAAACCTACCACTTGCTGGGCCATTTCATCGTCACCGAGGATCAGTGCATACAACGCACCGCTCTTGTCGGCCTTCTTGAACTGGCTTTTGAAGCTACCGGCGCCGGCATTGATCTGCAGACGCAGGTTCGGCAATTGATCGCGTACCCGTTCGCTCAAGGTCAGGGCTGCGAGTTCGGCAGCTTCACCAAAGGCGCAAAGGTAGACATCGACCTGACGGGAGATTTCTTCCGGGATCTGTTCCAGGGTTTCCAGCAGCAGAATCAAACGCTCGATCCCCATGGCGAAACCAACGCCCGGGGTCGGCTT
>JAPLSD010000517.1 GCA_026398835.1 Pseudomonas sp. | reverse complement strand
GCTAGTGTTCTGACCCTTTAATATCTTTACGATTAAGTGCGGCACGGGCGGCGCTGATTTTCTTTAGGATGGAGGCGCCGTCTGCACGCCACCGGTAGGGCTTTGGAGTGAGGTTTCGTTCGGCCAGGTAGGTTTCGATGGCGCGGGTTAATTCGCGCACGCTCTGGAAGCTGCCGTCGCGCACAACATCCACGGTGAGGTCACGGAAGAAGCGCTCGACCAAATTTAGCCAAGAGGAGCTGGTTGGGGTGAAGTGAAGGTGGAAACGGGGATGCTTCGCCAGCCAAGCCTTCACGGCGGCGTGTTTGTGGGTCGCATAGTTATCCACGATCAAGTGGAGCGCCAATTCAGGCGGCGTCTCGCGGTCGATCTGCTTCAAAAACGCCAGCCACTCGACGTGAGTGTGGTTCGGGGCGGTCGCGCTCAGGATTTTCCCTTCGAGGTAGTTGAGGGCGGCGAAGAGCGTAATCGTGCCATGGCGGGTGTAGTCGTGGGTGCGGGTGCAGATATGGCCAACGCCTAGCGGCAGGCCGGGCTGGCTGCGTTCCAATGCCTGACATTGGCTCTTCTCGTCGCAACAGAGAACCAGCGCCTTTTGCGGTGGTTGTAGATACAGGCCGATCACGTCCCAGAACTTCGGTTCAAACTGCGGATCATTCGAGAGCTTGAAAGTGCGCGTGAGGTGTGGCTTAAGGTCGTTTTGCGACCATAGTGTTTGCACGCGCGATTTCGACATCCCCGCATGCCGTGCCATGGTGCGTATACTCCAGCGGGTCCGTCCAGGCGGAGGCTGCACCACTTCGCTCAATACAGTATTGATCTTCGCGGCTGGCAGCGTCGATGGCCTCCCAGACCGCTGCGCGTCATTGAGGCCATCAATTCCTGCGGCAAGGAACCGATCCCTCCACATCGTCACTGTCGGACGGGTCGTGCCCTCCTTCTTGGCCACTTTTACAATCTCGCCCAGCTCCGCATACCGCAGAACCAGTCTGGCTCGAAAGGCCAGCGCTTGCGGCGTGTTGTCAGCCCTCTCCAACTCTCGCAGGGCCACAAGTTGCTCATCATCCAAGACCAAGGGAATAGCTCGTCTCGCCATGACAAGAGCCTGTGTGAAATCCGAAATATGTAAAGACATTAAGTGG
>JAPLSD010000497.1 GCA_026398835.1 Pseudomonas sp. | reverse complement strand
CCGTGGCCAGCGGCTGGTTTGCGGTGACCATGCCGGCCGCGCCATTGATCACCGTGAGTGCCAACCACAGGCCGACGAAGCTATAGCTGAGCGTCTGCTGGCTGAAGCCGAGCTTGTTGCCGATGAACAGCATCAGAGCCAGAAGGATCAGGCCGAAGGTGGTGATGATGGTGGTGTGCATGTTGATGATTCTCCTGATTTGAAATCTTTGGCGCCTGTTAAGCCGCCTTCATCGCGCCGAATTTCGAGAGCTTAAACCAGCCCGCCGTTGGTGCGCAGGATTTGCCCGTTAAGCCAAGCGGCAGCCGGGCTGACCAGGAAGGAGATGACGTTGGCGATGTCTTCCGGCTGGCCGAGGCGCTCCAGTGGCGGCATCTTGGCGAAGGTCTGGATCTGCTCTTCGCTTTTGCCATGCAGGAACAATTCAGTGGCGACCGGGCCGGGAGCCACCGCGTTGACCGTGATATTGCGACCACGTAGTTCTTTGGCGAACACCTGGGTCAGCGACTCAACCGCCGCCTTGCTGGCGATGTACACGGCGTAGCCCGGCAGGTTCAGGCCGACGGTGCTGCTGGAGAAGTTAACGATCCGCCCGCCGGCATTCAGGCGGGTCGCGGCTTCACGCAGGGTGTTGAAGGTGCCGCGAGTGTTGATGGCGAAGGTCTGTTCGAACAGTTCATCACTGTGTTGGGCCAGTGGCAGGACTTTGAGGATCCCGGCGTTGTTCACCAGTACGTCGACCTTGCCCAGTTGCGCTTCGGTTTCATCGAACATCCTGCTCACGTCGGCGGCGTTGGACACATCGGCCTTGATCGCTATGGCCTGATGGCCGGCCTGGCGCAGTTCCACCACCAGGGCCGAGGCTTCGTTGGCGCTGCTGGCGTAGTTGATGGCAACGGCGAAGCCTTCAGAGGCGAGTTGTTTGGCGATCGCTGCGCCGATGCCGCGGGAGGCGCCGGTAACGATGGCGACTTTCGAAATTTGAGTAGTCATGGTGGTGTTTCCTTGAAGTAGTGAAGTTGTCTGGAAGCAGATTCACATGTTTACTCAGGGCGATAAATGCACCAGAGTTGCCTTGACTGTTCAATAATCGCCAACAATCGAGTGCCAGGAGCTCCGCGTGGATCAAGTCAAAGCGATGAAGGTTTTCGTGCGAATCTACGAGCGCAGCAGCTTCACGCTGGCCGCCGATGACCTGAACCTGCCCCGCGCCACCCTGACCCACACCCTCAGTCAATTCGAAGCCTGGCTCGGCACCCGGTTGCTGGAGCGCAGCACGCGGCGGGTGCGCCCGACCCTGGATGGCGAGGCGTACTACCTGCGTTGCGTGCAATTGTTGGCGGAACTGGAGGAGGCCGAACTGGCGTTTCGTTCGGTGGCGCCGAAAGGGCGATTGCGAGTCGATTTGCATGGCACCCTGGCCAAGTACTTCGTGATCCCGGCGCTGCCGCAATTCATGGAGCGCTACCCGGAGATCGAGTTGTCCATCAGCGAAGCGGATCGCTTTGTCGACCTGATCGCTGAAGGGGTCGACTGCGTGTTGCGGGCTGGCACCTTGGGCGATTCGTCGCTCATCGGCCGCCGCGTCGCGACACTGCGCCAGGTGACCTGCGCCAGCCCGGCCTACCTGCGCAAATACGGCGAACCGAAGAGCCTCGACGACCTCGCGCAGCATCACGCGGTGAACTACGTCTCGCGCACTACCGCCAAACTGTTCCCGTTCGAGTTCATGGTCGACGGCGAGCTGAAAGAAGTCCCTATCGACGGCGCGCTGTCGGTGTTCGGCGCAGAGATCTACGCCGCCTCGGCAGTCGCCGGTCTAGGTCTCATCCAGTGCCCGCACTACCGCATGGCGGCGCAGATTTCCCAAGGGCTGGTGAAGGAAATCCTCCTCGACACGCCACCACCGCCCATGCCTGTTTCCGTCCTTTATCCGCATAACAGACACATGTCGCCGAGGGTGCGGGTATTTGTGGATTGGTTGAGTGAGATATTTGCCAGGGCGGTTTGATACGTCTGGAAAAATCGCATATGAAACGTTTCAGCCATTAGTCGAACTCGACGTTTGCGTTGCCTTGCCTGCCCGCGATAAGGTCGGAACGACCTTCAGTGTTTCAGAGACACCGCAGACTCAAACCAGAGAGGATTCGATGACTTATATTGCTGCCGAAAACCGCTACGACTCCATTCCTTACCGCCGCGTCGGACGCAGCGGGCTGGTGCTGCCGGCACTGTCCCTGGGCCTATGGCACAACTTTGGCGACAGCACGCCAATCGACACCCAGCGATCCTTGCTGCGCACCGCTTTCGATCTGGGCATCAACCACTTTGATCTGGCCAACAACTATGGCCCGCCCTACGGCAGCGCCGAGATCAACTTCGGTCGTTTGCTGCGCGAAGACTTCAAGCACTATCGCGATGAACTGATCATCTCCAGCAAGGCCGGTTGGGATATGTGGCCGGGCCCGTACGGTCAGGGCGGCGGTTCGCGTAAATACGTGTTGGCCAGCCTCGATCAGAGCCTGCAGCGGTTGGGCGTCGACTATGTGGATATCTTCTATTCGCACCGCTTCGACCCCGATACGCCGCTGGAAGAAACCGCCGGTGCATTGGCCACTGCCGTGCAGCAAGGCAAGGCGCTGTACATCGGTATCTCGTCGTATTCCGGAACCAAAACCCGTGAAATTGCAGCTTTGTTGCAAGAATGGAAAGTCCCGCTGCTGATTCACCAACCCGCCTACAACCTGCTCAACCGCTGGGTGGAAAAAGACCTGCTGGACACCACCGACGAGCTCGGTGCCGGTGTGATCGCCTTCACTCCGCTGGCCCAAGGCCTGTTGACCGACAAATACCTTAACGGCGTGCCCAAGGATGCGCGAGTCAACCGTCCGGGCGGTGATTCGCTACAAGCCTCGCACCTGTCGCAGGCCAACATCGCCCACGTGCGTGCGCTCAACGAAATCGCCCAACGCCGCGGCCAAAGCCTTGCGCAATTGGCGTTGGCCTGGACCCTGCGCGATCCACGTGTGACCTCCGCCCTGATCGGCGCCAGCCGTCCGGAGCAAATCATTGAAAACGTCGGGGCGTTGAAGAATCTGAGCTTTAGCGCAGAGGAACTGGCCGAAATCGATCGGTTTGCTCAGGAAGGTGGGATCAACCTGTGGGCGAAGCCGTCTACGGCTGAGTAAGTGATCGTTCCCACGCGCCGCAAAGGAATGCCGCCATGGACGCTCAGCGTCCACGTGACGCAGAGCGTCACGGGATGTGTTCCCACGCGGGAGCGTGGGAATAATCATCGGCCTGTTAAAACGGCATATCCCCAAGAATGGTCGCCCGGTGCATCACGCGCCGTTGCGGGCGGTAATCATCTACCGCGTAGTGCTGCGTCACGCGGTTGTCCCAGAAAGCCACGTCGTTTTCCTGCCAGCGCCAGCGAATGGTGAATTCCGGACGGGTGGTGTGGGCGAACAGAAGTTTCAGGATCGCTTCGCTTTCGGCTTCCGATAGCTCATTGATGCAAGTGGTAAAGCCGTCGTTGACGAACAGCGACTTGCGCCCACTCACCGGGTGGGTGCGGATTACCGGGTGCGACAGTGGTGGATTTTTCTGGCGGGCTTCTTCCCAGCGCGCCAGGTCTTCGGCGGTAGTGCCGAAGCGTTCCAGCGGGAAGGATTTGGTGAAATCGTGGGTCGCGGTCAGCCCTTGCAGTAGGGTTTGCATGGGGGCCGACAGCGCCTCATACGCCGCGATGCCGCTGGCCCATAAGGTATCGCCACCAAACGCCGGCAACATCTTGGCGCTGAGTACCGCACCCAGCGCCGGAGTCGGCAGAAAGGTCACGTCGGTGTGCCAGACGGCGTTATCACGGACGTCGGTCACGGCGGTGTCGAGGATCAGCACTTCAGGCTGCTCTGGCACATTCGGGTAGATCGGGTGGATATGCAGATCGCCGAAATTGGCGGCGAAACGCGCCTGTTGTTGTGGGTTCAACGGCTGTTCGCGGAAGAACAGTACCTGATGTTTTAACAGCGCCTGCTCGATGGCGCCGCGCTGTTCGACATTCAGCGGTTGGGTGATGTCGACGCCGCTGATCTGGGCGCCGAGTGCGCAGCTGAGGGGAGTGATGGTCAGGCTCATGATTCTTCTCAAATTCGGCGCCGAAATGTCGGCGTAGTCAGTTCTTCAACGGGGCTCAATGTGCCTGGCCGTGCCACGGCACTAGCTTGCGTTGCAGGGCACGCAGGCCCATTTCCATGACGAAGGCGATCAGCGCGATCACCAGAATCCCCAGCACCACTACATCGGTGACCAGAAACTGCGCGGCCGACTGGACCATAAAACCCAAGCCACTGGTGGCGGCAATCAATTCAGCGGCAACCAGGGTCGACCAACCGACCCCCAGCCCAATACGCACACCCGTGAGAATGTCCGGCAAGGCGCTGGGCAGAATCACATGGCGAATCAGCTGTGCCCGTGTCGCGCCCAACGATTGTGCGGCGCGCAGTTTGGCCGGGTCGACGGTACGCACGCCGGTGGCGGTGGCTATGGCAATCGGGGCGAAGATCGCCAGGTAAATCAGCAAGACTTTGGACAGCTCACCAATGCCGCACCAGATGACGATCAGCGGCAGGTAGGCCAGCGGTGGAATAGGGCGGTAGAACTCGATCAGCGGGTCGAGAATGCCGCGGGCGATGCGGTTATGACCGATGGCAATACCGACCGGGACAGCGGTCAACACGGCAAAACCCAGGCCCAGCCCGATGCGACTGAGGCTGGCGCCCAGATGTTGCCACAGCGTCGAATCCATATAGCCGGTGGTCGCCAGCAACCAGCCTTTTTGCAGCACGGCCGAGGGCGGCGGCAGGAACAGCGGTTCAATCAGCCCGCTGGCGGTCACAGCCCACCAGAGGGTGAGCAGGGCGACCAACGTCAGCACACTGATCCAGCGGGTGCTCAAGTTGCGACGAACAGCAGTTACAACCGATGGGCTGGTGGCGGGTTTAGTGGCCGTGGCCGGTAATTCGTAGCTGCTCATGCGCGCTCCTGGCGCTGGACGGCGCTACGTTGGGAGAACACTCGAGCCAGCACGTGTTCGCGGGTTTCGATAAAACGCGGGTCGGACTTGATCGCCCGGGCCGATTCTCCGGCGGCGTAACGCTGGCCGAAGTCCAGGCTCAGACGCTCGACTATTTGCCCAGGGTTCGGTGCCAACAGGATCAGGTCCGTGGCGAGGAACACCGCCTCTTCAATATCGTGGGTAATCAGGAACACCGGTTTGGCGGTGCGCTTCCAGACTTGCAGCAGCAGTTCCTGCATCTGCTCGCGGGTGAAGGCGTCGAGGGCGCCGAAGGGTTCGTCCAGCAGCAACCCGCGCGGGTTGGCGGCGAGGGCACGGGCCAGGCAGACGCGCTGCTTCTGGCCACCAGACAGTTGCCAAATGCGGCGCTGATCGAAGCCAGCCAGGTCCACCAGCGCGAGCATTTCCCGGGCACGGATTTCCCGTTGCGGCTTGGGAATACCCGCCAGTTCCAGACCGAAACCGACGTTGGCCAACACGTCCTGCCACGGCAGCAGCGCGTCATCCTGAAACACTACGCCGCGCTCGGCGCTCGGGCCTTTGACCGGGACGCCATCGAGGGTGATGCACCCGGCACTCGGTTCAACGAAGCCGGCAATCAGGTTCAACAGCGAGGTCTTGCCACTGCCGGAAGGGCCGAGGGCGACCAACAGTTGCTGTGGCCCAAGGCTCAGGGAAATATCCGCCAGCACCGGCTCGGCCGCGCCGGGGTACTGTGCGCTGATGCGCTCCAGTTCTAACAAGGCCATCGCGGTGTGCTCCTGATCAGTTAGTGATGAACTTGGCGCTGACGTACGGGGCGTAGTCCGGCAGTACGGCTTCGACCTTGCCTTGTTCCTTGAGGAACGCGGCGGTGTCGGTGATGGCCTTGGTGGTCGGCGCGCCGAGGGTGATCACTTGATCAGCCGCAAGCGGGTAGACGTTGCCTTGCAGCAGCAATGGAACGTCGCTGGCCTTGGCCCCGGAGAGTTTCACCAGTTTGTCGACGTTGCCTTTGTCTGCCAGCCAGGCTTGTGGGTCTTTGCGGTAATTGGCGTAGGCGTCCAGGGTGACTTTGGCGAACGCGGTGACGATTTCCGGGTGCTTCTCGGCGAAGTCTTTACGCACGATCCAGGCGTCGAAGGTCGGCGCACCGAACTTGGCCAGTTCGCCCGAGGTGATCAGCACTTTGCCGTTTTCCTTGGCCACGCCCAGTGCCGGGTCCCAAACGTAGGTCGCGTCGATGTCGCCGCGTTTCCACGCAGCAACGATCGCTGGTGGCGCGAGGTTGAGAATCTGTACTTTCGACGGGTCGATCTTCCAGTGCTTCAACGCGGCCAGCAGGCTGTAGTGGCCGGTGGAAACGAAGGGCACGGCAACTTTCTTGCCGATCAGGTCTTGCGGGGTTTTGATCCCGGAACCGTCGCGGGCTACCAGGGCTTCGGCGGCGCCGATCTGGGTCGCGATAAGGAAGGTTTGCACCGGGACTTTGCGGGTAATCGCCGCCGTCAGCGGGCTGGAGCCGAGGTAGCCAATCTGCACATCGCCGGAGGCGATCGCGGCAATGATGTCGGCACCGTTGTCGAATTTGCGCCAGTCGATTTTGGCGTTAGTGGCCTTTTCATAAGCGCCGTCGGCCTGGGCGACTTTCGCTGGGTCAACGGTGGTCTGGTAGGCGACGGTAAGGTCAGCCGCCTGGGCAAAGAAACTCGCTGCAGCCAGAGACGCGGCCGCCAGGAGGCGAAGGGGAAAATACGTTTTCATTGAGAAACTCCTTGTCAGGCGGCCGAGGGTCGGCTGACAAGGAGACTAAATGATCTAATAATACGAAAATAAATAACTTTTTCGAATTAGCTTATGAGCGGAAAACGCTAAAGATTGATCGTTCCCACGCTCCCGCGTGGGAATGCATCCCGTGACGCTCTGCGTCACATCCAGAGCGATTTTTTTACAGGCGCCTTAATTACTAATCGCCAAAATACTCGCCTGATACGACCCGACAAACACATCGAAATCGCCGACTTCGTTTTGCTCCAGCTCCGCCTGTTGCGCCAACGAATTGCGCGCCAGCTCTTCGAAACGAGCCTGGTCTTCGCCACTCAGCGGTTCGCTACGGAAATACTCCGCGTGAGCCTGGCTCTGACGCAGGGAGAACTGGGTGAAGCTCTCTTTATGCTCATGCATGGCCGCCAGCACCTGAGCGGACGGGGTCAGGGACGAATCCTTGACCTTCGCCCGTTGCGCGTCCAGGGCTTTGTCGTGGGCATCGCCGCCGTGACTTTGATCGAGCAACGCAGCCAATGGCGCAATCTTCTCCAGCAACTCGCTGGCCCACTCTTTCAAATCCACCGGCTGGCCCTTGCGCTGCAATTGCAGGCCCGGACGGCGACCTTCCTTGACCACAGTAAGGAAGTTCGAGGTGCAGTTGCCGCATTCGATGTTTTCAAGCAGCGGGCTTTCATTCAGCGCGCAATACAGCAGGAAAGCGTCGAGGAAACGCGACTCTTGCAGATCGATGCCCATTGGCAGGAACGGGTTGATGTCCAGGCAACGCGCTTCGACGTACTGAATGCCACGGGCCACCAGCGCCTGGATCGGCCGTTCGCCGGTGTAGGTCACGCGTTTTGGGCGGATGTTGGAGTAGTACTCGTTTTCGATCTGCAGGATGTTGGTGTTGAGCTGAACCCACTCACCGTCCTGATGGGTGCCGATCTCGACGTACGGTGCATAAGGTGTG
>JAPLSD010000334.1 GCA_026398835.1 Pseudomonas sp. | reverse complement strand
TCGACCCCGTGATTACGCGCCGCAAATGCCAACAAGCGGTACAACGCACCGGAATCGAGCAGACACCAGTCCAGACGCTTGGCCAGGATACCCGCGATGGTGCCTTTACCCGAACCGCTCGGCCCATCGATGGTAATGACAGGTGCCTTGACGATCACGATTGAGCCTCTTGCGCAACGCGGATACCGACTTGCGCGCACAACGCGAGGAAGTTAGGGAAAGAAGTCGCGACGTTGGCGCAGTCATGGATACGGATTGGAGCGTTTGCCCGCAACGACGCAACACTGAACGCCATGGCAATGCGGTGATCGCCATGACCATGCACTTCACCACCGCCGATCTGACCACCATCGATGATGATGCCGTCCGGGGTCGGCTCGCATTTGACGCCCAGCGCCAGCAAACCATCGGCCATCACTTGAATACGATCCGACTCTTTGACGCGTAGCTCTTCTGCGCCACGCAGCACCGTGCGCCCGTGGGCACAGGCGGCAGCCACAAACAGCACCGGGAATTCGTCGATGGCCAACGGAACCAGCTCCTCCGGGATCTCGATACCCTTCAGTTTAGCCGCACGCACACGCAGATCAGCCACAGGCTCGCCGCCGACTTCACGCGGGTTTTCCAGAGTGATATCAGCCCCCATCAGACGCAGGATATCGATAACGCCGGTACGGGTCGGGTTGATACCGACGTGTTCAAGCACCAGCTCGGAGCCTTCGGCAATCGATGCTGCGACCAGGAAAAATGCCGACGAGGAAATATCCCCCGGGACTTCAATATGAGTCGCCGTCAGTTTGTGCCCGGACTCGACCGAAGCTGTAGCGCCATTCACGGTTACCGGGTAGCCGAAACCACGCAACATACGCTCGGTATGGTCGCGAGTCGGAGCCGGCTCGGTGACGGTGGTTTTGCCTTCGGCGTACAGACCAGCCAACAGCAAGCAGGATTTAACCTGAGCACTGGCCATCGGCATGGTGTACGCCAGGCCTTTGAGCTTATTACCGCCACGAATGGTCATCGGTGGACGACCATCAGCAGCCGTCTCAATGACTGCACCCATTTCGCGCAGTGGATTGGCCACACGGTTCATCGGCCGCTTGGACAGCGAAGCGTCACCGGTCAAGGTACTGTCGAAGCTCTGAGCCGCCAGCAAACCCGACAGCAGGCGCATCGATGTACCGGAGTTACCCAGATAGATCGGACCCGGAGCGGGCTTCAAGCCGTGCAGGCCGACGCCGTGAATGGTCACGCGGCCATGGTGCGGACCTTCGATCACAACACCCATGTCACGGAAGGCCTGCAGCGTCGCCAGGGCATCTTCGCCCTCGAGGAAACCCTCGACTTCGGTGGTGCCTTCAGCGAGAGAGCCGAGCATGATCGAACGGTGGGAAATCGATTTGTCGCCTGGTACACGAATCCGCCCAGTCAGGCGGCCACCAGGATTAGCCAGGAAAATCAGGTCGTTGGAGTTCATAGCGTCCACATAGGCCCGGCGGGCCAGGATTTTACTGAAATGCTCGCGGGCAACCCGGGCGCGTGTAAAAACGCCCAACAGTTGGTGCCCGTCCCCTGCATCGACCGCGTCGCGCAAGGCGTCGAGATCGCTGCGAAATGTATCGAGTGTGCGCAGAACAGCTTCGCGATTGGCGAGGAAGATGTCGTGCCACATGACCGGGTCACTACCGGCGATTCTCGTGAAATCGCGGAAACCGCCCGCAGCGTAACGGAAGATCTCAAGATTTTCACTGCGCTTGGCCAACGAATCGACCAAACCGAATGCCAGCAAGTGCGGCAAATGGCTTGTAGCCGCCAGCACTTCATCATGACGCTCGACCTGCATGTGCTCGACATCCGCACCCAACTCGCGCCACAGCCTGTCGACTATCGCCAGCGCAGCCGGATCGGTCTGCTCCAGCGGAGTCAGAATCACTTTGTGTCGACGGAACAACTGCGCATTGGAGGCTTCCACCCCACTCTGCTCGGAACCGGCAATCGGATGACCCGGCACGAAACGCGTCGGCATGCCACCGAATGCCTCGCTCGCAGCGCGCACCACATTGCCTTTGGCGCTGCCTACATCCGTCAGAATCGCCTGCCCCAGGTCCATGCTCGCCAAAACGGCCAGCAATTTTTCCATCGCAAGAATCGGCACCGCCAACTGAATGACGTCGGCCCCCATGCAAGCGACAGCAAGGTCCTCTTCGCAGCGATCCACCACACCAAGCTCAACCGCCAGCTTGCGCGACTGCGGATCAAGATCGACGCCCACTACCTCGCGGCACAGGCCACTTTCGCGCAAGCCTTTGGCAAAGGAACCACCGATCAGCCCCAGGCCGACCACCACCAGGCGACCGATCATAGGCACAGCAGGTTGCATTGCAATGACATCAACCACGAGCCAGAACCTTGGCCAGCGCCTCGAGGAAGCGGCTGTTTTCAGCCGGCAAACCAACGGTGATGCGCAGGTGATTCGGCATGCCGTAGTTGGCCACCGGACGCACGATCACACCTTCATGCAGCAGCCCCTGGAACACCGGCGCTGCGACGCGACCCAGATCGACTGCAATGAAGTTGCCTTTGGACGGAATCCAGCTCAGGCCCAACTCGCGAAAGCCCGCTTCCAGCTGCTGCATGCCGGATTCGTTCAAGCGACGGCTTTCGGCCAGATACTCAGCGTCCTGCAGAGCAGCACAGGCAGCGGCCAAGGCCAGGCTGTTGACGTTGAACGGCTGACGCACGCGGTTCAGCACATCGGCGACGACTGCCGTGGAGAGTCCATAACCGACACGCAACGCGGCCAAGCCATAAGCCTTGGAGAACGTCCGCGAGACCAGCAGATTCGGGTAAGCCGCCAGGAAGTCCAGGCCATCCGGAAGATCGCTTCCTTCGGCATATTCGATATAGGCTTCATCAAGCACCACCAGCACATGCTCGGGCACATCCTGAAGGAACTCGTCCAACGCCTCGGCACCGAACCAGGTACCGGTCGGGTTGTTCGGATTGGCAATGAAGACCACGCGGGTATTGCTGTCGATGGCTTCGAGCATCGCCGGCAAATCGTGACCCCAGTCTTTGGCCGGGATCACCCGCGCCTCGGCGCCCACAGCCTGGGTGACGATCGGATAGACCGCGAACGCATGCTCACTGAACACCGCATTCAGACCGGGCGCTAGATAGGCACGGGCCACCAGTTCCAGAATGTCATTGGAACCGTTACCCAAAGTCACCTGATCGAGCTGCACACTGCACTGCTCGGCCAACAAACTCTTGAGGGCAAAGCCGTTGCCATCTGGATAACGGGTCAGCTCGGCCAGCTCTTCGCGAATCGCCGCCAAGGCTTTAGGACTGGCACCCAACGGGTTTTCATTGCTCGCCAGTTTGACGATTTTTGCCGGATCGATATTCAGCTCGCGAGCCAGTTCGTCCACGGGTTTGCCCGGGACGTAAGGCGAAAGCTGTTGCACGCCCGGCTGTGCCAGAGCGAGGAAGTCACCACTCATTATTAAAGCCTCAGAGAACCGCTTTCGGGTAGGAACCCAGCACCTTGAGTGCTACTGCTTCCTGACTGATCTTCTCCAGCACAGCCTTGATCAACGGATCACGGTGATGGCCGACGAAGTCGATGAAGAACACATAGGTCCATTTGCCGCTGCGCGAAGGCCGGGTTTCGATCCGCGTCAGGTCGATGCCATTGTCGTGGAACGGCACCAGCAGCTCGTGTAGCGCACCGGGCTTATTGCTCATGGAGACGATGATCGAGGTCTTGTCGTCGCCGGTCGGTGGCACTTCCTGGCTGCCAATCATCAAGAATCGCGTGGAGTTGTCCGGGCGGTCCTCGATTTTCTCGGCCAGACGAGTCAGGCCGTACAAGCCTGCCGCCATATCGCCAGCAATGGCTGCCGAGTTCCACTCACCCTTGACCCGCTTGGCCGCTTCGGCGTTGCTGGAAACCGCCACGCGCTCGACATTCGGGTAATGGGCGTCCAGCCACTTGCGGCACTGAGCCAGGGACTGGGCGTGAGAATAGATGCGGCTGATGCTGTCAGTCTTGGTGTTTTCACCGACCAACAGGTGATGGTGGATACGCAGCTCGACTTCGCCACAGATCACCATGTCGTGCTCAAGGAAGCTGTCGAGGGTGTGGTTGACTGCACCCTCAGTGGAGTTTTCCACCGGGACCACGCCAAAATTCACCGCACCGGCAGCCACTTCACGGAACACTTCGTCAATCGCTGCCATCGGCTTGCTGATCACGGCATGACCAAAGTGCTTCATGGCTGCTGCTTGAGTGAAGGTGCCTTCCGGGCCGAGATAAGCCACTTTCAGCGGCTGCTCCAGCGCTAGGCACGAAGACATGATTTCGCGGAACAGACGCGCCATCTCTTCGTTGCCCAACGGACCTTTATTGCGATCCATGACTTTCTTGAGCACCTGAGCTTCGCGCTCAGGACGATAGAACACCGGCACTTCGCCTTCGGCCAGTGAAGCCATCTTTACTCGCGCGACTTCCTGGGCGCAGCGCGCACGCTCACTGATCAGTTCGAGGATTTTCTCGTCCAGGCTGTCAATGCGCAGGCGCAGTGCCTTGAGTTCTTGCTCAGACATTAGCCGTGTTCCTTCTCGAACTCTGCCATGTACGCCACCAGCGCGTTGACCGCGATGATGTCGACGGCGTTGTAGATAGAGGCGCGCATACCACCTACTGAACGGTGACCCTTGAGGTTCAACAGACCGCGCTCCTCGGCACCCGCCAGGAACGGCTTGTCGAGACGATCGTCAGCCAGACGGAACGGCACGTTCATCCACGAACGATCAGTCTTGTTGATCGGGTTGCTGTACAGGCCGCTGGCATCGATGAAGCCATACAGCGTGCGCTGTTTGACGTCATTGAGCTTGCCGATGGCTTCTACGCCACCCTGCTCTTTCAGCCATTCGAAGACCAGACCGGACAGGTACCAGGCCAGGGTTGGCGGAGTGTTGTACATGGAGCCGTTATCGGCCGCGACCTTGTAGTCGAGCATAGTCGGGCAGATTGAACGGGCACGACCCAGCAAGTCTTCGCGAACGATGTTGACGACGATGCCGCTCGGGCCGATGTTTTTCTGTGCGCCGGCGTAGATCATGCCGAAACGCGAGACATCCACAGGACGGGACAGGATGTCCGAAGACATGTCTGCGACCAGCGGTACATCACCGGTTTCCGGGATCCAGCTGAATTCCAGGCCGCCGATGGTTTCGTTCGGCGCGTAGTGCACGTAGGCCGCGTCTTGCGACAGCTTCCATTCGTTCTGACCGGGAATTGCGAAATAATCGTAAGGCTTGGCCGTCGCCGCCACATTGACGGTGCCAAAGCGCGAAGCTTCTTCAATGGCTTTCTGCGACCAGATACCGGTGTCGATATAGTCGGCTTTGCCAGTTTCCGGCAACAGATTCAGAGGAATCTGAGCAAATTGCTGGCTGGCGCCGCCTTGCAGAAACAGCACTTTATAGTTCGAGGGGATATCCAGCAGATCACGCAGATCCTGCTCGGCCTTGGTCGCGATGGACACGAACTCATCACTGCGATGGCTCATTTCCATGACCGACAGGCCCTTGCCGTGCCAGTCCAGTAACTCGGACTGGGCACGCAACAGGACAGCTTCAGGCAGCGCAGCAGGACCCGCGCAGAAGTTATAGGCTCGTTTGCTCACATCCACTCTCGCTATGCATTCACGGTAGCGGACAGAGCAAACACTCTGCCCTGCTACGATTTCATTTAGTCTTGCGACTCTTCTTCGTCTACGGCGCCAGCCTGCTGGCTTTCGACTGCATCGTCCGGATCGACAACCGCATCCAGCACAACACCTTCGAACTCAGCGCCTTCCTCGCCTTCCAGCTCTTCGCCTTCGACTTCGGATGGCTCCTGAACGCGCTCCAGACCGACCAGTGTTTCGTCGC
>JAPLSD010000750.1 GCA_026398835.1 Pseudomonas sp. | reverse complement strand
TGTCAGCATAGAATCATTCAGCCAAAAGGGACGCTTTTTACCTGATGCAGAGCTTTCTCCTATTTATTTGGTTGGCTGTCTGCGCAGTGCAGGATGTTCAGCAACGCCAAATTGCCAACAGCTTGACCCTCGGTGCGACCGTCGTGGCCCTGGTGTATTTATTGTGGAATGGCGCAACCTGGCTCGGCTCCAG
The DNA here is from genome assembly GCA_026398835.1 of Pseudomonas sp. Lineage (GTDB taxonomy): Bacteria > Pseudomonadota > Gammaproteobacteria > Pseudomonadales > Pseudomonadaceae > Aquipseudomonas. The sequence goes on along the minus strand of JAPLSD010000750.1, from coordinate 4,587 downwards.
TTCGGAGCAGGGGGTTTGGGCGTTTTTCCTGGCGCTGGCTTTCACCTTGCCGGGCTACGCGATGGGGCGCCTGGGGGCTGACGATGTGAAACTGATGGCGGCACTGGGGCTGGCGACCGATAACATGCACCTGCTGGGAACCTTCATTGGCGCGGGCATCGCCAGTGTGGTCTGGTTGCTGATTGCTCCCAGACTCTGGCCGCTTATGAATAAAAAGCTTAAAGCCTATTTGCAATACTTCGACCCGAAAGAGTCGAAACAACAACCCTTTGCACCGTTCATTTTGGTCGGCATGCTCCTGGCGGTTGCCTGGATCCCCTAGAGACTCTGAGCTGCCGGCGCCAATGTCATGGCCGGCGACCTGGCCTTCGACATCGGGCGACGTTCGCTTGCCCGCAAAGGCGGCCTTCCATTCAAAAGAGATCCAGCGTCTGACTAAAAGATCGCAGCCTGCGGCAGCTCCTGCATTGGGGGCATTGCCCTATAATGCGCGCGCCCTTTCCTCTGCTGGAGAACACTATGCCTGCCCCTGTCTGGTGGCTGCTTTGCCTGCCCTTTATTGCCGGTGCTTTTCTTCCGTTGCAGGCGGGGATCAATGGTCAATTGGCTAAACAGGTCTCCAGCGTTCTGGCGGCGGCATTGGTTTCGTTTTTTGTCGGGACCGTGGCGCTGCTGATTCTGGTCATGGTTCAACGTGAAGTTCCGACGTTGAATGCATTGAAAAGCCTGACCTGGTGGCACTGGAGCGGCGGTCTGCTTGGCGCTTTCTTCATCACCACTGCCGCGTTTGCCGGGCCGCGAATCGGCGCGATGCTGTTCATGGCGCTAGTGCTGGCCGGTCAATTAGGCATGGCGCTGGCGCTGGACCATTTCGGCTGGGCCGGTTTTCGCGAAGCACCAATCAGCGTCGGCAAAGCCGCCGGGCTGGTGTTGATCCTGGCGGGCGTGTTCATGATCCGACGTGGCTGAGCCGCGGCCTCAGGCAATCGGTCGCCAACTACCGATCATATGTTCCAGATCCCCGGCTCCCATCAACCGAAAATCTCCACTTGAACCCGCCGCGCTGGTCAGCAGCTTCACCTCGCTGGGCAAGCGCACCGGTTTCTTGAACTCCACGGCAATGTCTATATTGGCCGTCGGCAGGTGTGTGCTCAGGGCTGCGAGGGTGCGAGCCTTGTTCCACAAACCATGGGCGATGGCCCGGGGGAAACCGAACAGTTTGGCGCTGACGGCACTCAGGTGAATCGGGTTGTAGTCGCCGGAAACCCTGGCGTACCGCCGGCCGATGTCGGTGGGAGCCCACCAGCGTGTCAGTTCGTTTAAGGCTACTGTCGGGTTTTGCGGTTCGGTAATGGGTTCGCCCGGCAACTTGGCGCCTTTACACAGCATGCGGCTTTCGGCTTCCCAGAGCGGGCCGAGCGGATCTTCGAGTGTAGTGATCAGGTCGAACACCGCACCTTTGGCGTGAGGCTGCAGGTTCTTCATCTGGACACTGACTCGCACGCTGCCGACGCCGCCCATGGGCCGAAAAATCTGGATGCGATTGGCCAGATGAATCAACCCCAGCAGCGGGAAAGGAAAGTCCTTGGCGGTGAGCAGTTGCATCTGCACGGCGAACGCCAGCACATGAGGATAGGTCGGCGGCAGCAAGCCGTTTTCGACAAAACCGCAGACTTTGCAATAAGCCGCCAGCCGTTTGGGGTCGACATCGACCCAGCAACGCAGCCCGTCTTCGGGCAGCGTGGTGCCGGTGATCTTGCGCCGCGTGGCCGCCCGAACATACAACTCGGTCAGATGCGGGGCGCGGTTCAATGCGTGCCAGTCTACTGCCATGGTTATGCTCCCAATACGCTTTGCCCGCAGACGCGCAAGGCTTGCCCGGTGACTGCGCCACTACCTGGCTGGCTGAGCCAGGCCACCGCTTCGGCGACGTCCTGAGGCAATCCGCCCTGGCCCAGAGAACTCATGCGTCGCCCGACTTCGCGCAGGGCGAAGGGGATGTGCGCCGTCATCTGGGTTTCGATAAAGCCCGGCGCCACCGCGTTGATGCTGATGCCGCGTTCATGCATCTGCGGCGCCCAGGCCTGAGCGAGGCCAATCAGCCCGGCCTTGCTCGCCGCATAGTTGGATTGCCCGCGGTTGCCGGCAATACCGCTGATGGAGGCCAACAGAATGACTCGACCGTTATCGTGCAGGGTTCCGCTGTCCAGCAGCGCCTTGGTCAGCACTTGCGGTGCGTTGAGATTGACTGCGAGCACCGCGTCCCAGAATTCCGGGGTCATGTTGGCCAAGGTCTTGTCGCGGGTAATCCCAGCGTTGTGCACCACGATATCGATGCCGTCCGGCAAACTTTCGATCAACTGAGCGGCGGCGTCTTCGGCACAAATATCCAGCGCGATACTGCGCCCGCCCAAGCGTGCGGCGAGGGCATCGAGATCGGCTTTGGCTGGCGGCACGTCGAGCAAAATGACGTCGGCGCCATCACGGGCCAGGGTCTCTGCGATGGCTGCACCGATGCCGCGTGCAGCACCGGTGACCAAGGCTTTACGCCCGGCCAGCGGGCGGCTCCAGTCCTGAACCTGGGTGTCACAGGCGTTCAGGCGCAGCACTTGCCCCGACACATAGGCACTTTTTGGTGAGAGGAAAAACCGCAGCGCACCTTCGAGCTGCTCTTCGGCGCCTTCACCCACATACAACAACTGCAAGGTGCCGCCGTTGCGCAGTTCTTTGGCCAGCGATCGACTGAAACCCTCCAGCGCCCGTTGGGCACTGGCGGCGAACGGGTCGCTGAGACTTTCCGGTGCGCGCCCGAGAATCACCATGTGAGGGCTGTGATCAAGGTTTCTCAACAGCGGCTGGAAGAATTCGCGCAGTTGCTTGAGTTGATCGGTCTGGACGATGGTGCTGGCATCGAACACCACGGCTTTGAGCTTGGGGCCGTGGCCGGGAATCCAGGCGGGCGCCACCAGCGGCTCGGGGCCGTAGCTGTAAACCGCATCGGTCAGCTTGTTGCCGAACACACTGATGCTCTGCGCCAGCGGGCCGCCGCCAATCAGCAGCGCGCCTTCGATGGGCCGCAGGCGCCCGGCCTCCCAGCGCTCCAGACGTACCGGTGACGGCAGGCCAAGGGCTGCGACCAGGCGGTGGCCGATGGCCGAGTTGGCGAAGTCGATATAGCGGTCAGACATGGAACGCTCTCCAGCAGCAGGGGTTCAAACTGTGGACCATTGATGGTCATCAGTCGTTCGATCGACGAGATACGGCCTACGCTTGTGGGTTGTACCACTCACAGAATAGGGAGCTTTTCATGACTCAGCTGCGCCGCGTTGCAATTATCGGCGGTAACCGCATCCCCTTCGCTCGCTCCAACGGCCCTTATGCCACCGCGAGCAACCAGGCGATGCTGACGGCAGCGCTCGAAGGGCTGATCGAACGCTATAACCTGCACGGTCTGCGCATGGGTGAAGTGGTTGCCGGCGCGGTGCTCAAGCATTCGCGCGATTTCAACCTGACCCGCGAATGCGTGCTCGGCTCGCGGCTGTCACCGACCACTGCGGCCTACGACATTCAACAAGCCTGCGGTACCGGCCTTGAAGCGGCGCTGCTGGTGGCGAACAAAATTGCTCTGGGCCAGATCGAATGCGGCATCGCTGGCGGCGTCGATACCACGTCCGATGCACCGATCGGTGTGAATGAAGGGCTGCGCAAGATTCTGTTGCAGGTCAATCGCAGCAAGACCACTGCCGAAAAGCTGAATGCCCTGCTGCAACTTCGCCCTCATCATCTGAAACCCGAACTGCCGCGCAACGGCGAGCCGCGCACCGGGTTGTCCATGGGCGAGCATTGCGAGTTGATGGCGCAGACCTGGAACATCCCCCGCGCCGAGCAGGATCAGCTGGCGCTGGAGAGTCATCAGAAAATGGCCGCCGCCTACGCTGAAGGCTGGCAGAACGATTTGATGACGCCGTTCCTCGGCCTGACCCGCGACAACAACCTGCGGCCCGACCTGACTCTGGAAAAACTCGCGTCGCTGAAACCGGCGTTTGAACGCAGTGAAAAAGGCACGTTGACTGCGGGCAACTCGACGCCGCTGACCGATGGTGCGTCACTGGTGTTGCTGGGCAGTGAGGAGTGGGCGAAGGAGCGCGGGTTGCCGATTCTGGCTTATCTGCGTGACGGCGAAGCGGCTGCGGTGGACTTTGTCAAAGGTGCGGAAGGCCTGTTGATGGCGCCGGTGTATGCGGTGCCGCGCTTGCTGGCGCGCAATGGCCTGACGCTGCAGGACTTCGATTACTACGAAATCCACGAAGCCTTCGCCGCACAAGTGCTGTGCACCCTCAAGGCCTGGGAAGATCCAGAATATTGCAAAACCCGCCTCGGCCTGGACGCGCCGCTGGGCTCAATCGACCGCAGCCGGCTCAACGTCAAAGGCAGCTCGTTGGCCGCCGGGCATCCATTTGCGGCTACGGGCGGGCGGATCGTCGCCAACCTGGCCAAGCTGCTCAATGCAGCGGGGCAGGGCCGAGGTTTGATCTCGATCTGCGCCGCCGGCGGTCAGGGTGTCACGGCGATTATTGAGCGCTGACC
>JAPLSD010000584.1 GCA_026398835.1 Pseudomonas sp. | reverse complement strand
TGACCAGGGTCACCGCAATCCCGGCTTCGCGGGCCTTGCGGCACAGGGTCAGGGCATGGAGGGAATAACGCCGGGCTTCGAACACCACCAGTGCGCACTCCTCAGGGTTACTGAGCAGCACGTCGGCGAAATGCCCGGCGGCGCCGTCCGCCAGTTGCACGCCATCGCGCAGGTACTGCAGCAAATGGACCATGGCAGCGGCGATACCGCGCTCGGTCTGGAACCCGGCGACAAATACCTTGCGGCGCGTGGCCAGGCGCTGGCTGACGACTTGCCAGGCCGGGGTCAGACTGTATTCGTAGACTTTCACCAGCGCGCCGACTTCCAGCTCGAAGCTGCGCGGCAAACCTTGCGGGCTCTGACTGGCTTGCTGGCGGAACTCCTGCAAACGTTCACCCACCAGCCACGGGCCTTCGCCCAGATCGGTTTTCAGGTCGTTTTTCAGGTCTTTGAAATGGCTGTAACCGATGGAGCGGCAGAAGCGCCCGACAGTAGATTCGCTGACGCCCAGCTTGGCGGCGATATCGGCAGACGTCTGGAAGGGCAGCTCGTAGAGGTTGGCCAGCATGTAATTGGCGATCGCCCGTCCCGAGGTGGAGGCGGTCGACAAGCTACTTTCGAGACGTTGTTTGATGGGCTGGCTCAAGGCTGTTTCCTGTTGTTTCAGCGCTTGGAACAGAAAATGGATGTTTTCTGTCATTAAGTCAATATGTGACAGATAACTGGCAAAATTGCGTGAGCGGGGACCGGCGGCATCTCGTTGGCGGGCTAGTCGATCATCCCATCGGCCAGCCCGCGTAAGCCCTAAGTTCCGCACCGCGTAGCGTGCGGGTCTTACACCGATTTTGCCGGACCGCTTCCGCCAATCCAAAGCACCTGCCAATCGCAGCCAAGGCAGCATATGAGCCGTTGCCCAGCCTTTTGATAATCGCCTCCGACAAATCGTCCCCCGTTTGCGGAGCGCGCCATGCACAACAATAAGAAATTCCAGCACTGCTTCTTGTCTGCCTTGATTGCCAGCCTGTCGACCCTGGGCATGAGTTCGATGGCCAAAGCTGAAATCATGCTGTACGACAAGGACCAGACCACGTTCTCCACCGATGGCTACATCAACACCTTTTACGTCAACAGCAAAGTCGACCGTCCCGGCGATCAATTCGATCGGAGCCAGGCGCGGGTGAAAATGGGTTTCTTGCCCAACTACCTGGGCTTCAACATGACCAAACAAGTCGACGATCTGAAGCTTGGGGCTCGGTCGTCGTTCTGGGTGACCATCAACGACAGTCAAACCAACGGCACCGACACCGCCATTGATGTGCGCCAGTTCTACGGCACCGTCGCCAACCCCGAATGGGGTGAAGTGCTGATCGGTAAAGACTTCGGGCTGTTCGCTCGCTCCAACATCCTGCTCGACGAGATGCTGGCCGGTTACGGCCAGGTCAGTGACAGCCTCGGGCTGGTTGATGGTGGCGGGGTGTCGTTCGGCAACATTGGCACCGGCTACCCATACCCGTTTCCGACCTCGCAAATCACCTACCGCACACCGGTCATGGACGGCTTGCGCATCGCGGTGGGGATCATGGATCCGGTGGATACCAACGACAGCAGCGCACTGGGCAAGGCCTATCAGGAAAACCCACGGACCGAGAGTGAGATCACTTACCAGTTCGACGTCAGCGGGGCGAAAATCTACAGCTGGGTCAACGGCAGCTACCAGACCTCGGACAACACCGATTCCACGGTCAAATCGGTCACCTCAAAAGGCGTCGGTTACGGCGTGCAGGCGAAGATGGGCGGTTTGTCCCTGACCGGTTCAGGCTTCCAGGCCAAGGGCATCAATCCGTTCTTCACCAACAACGCGGGTAAAGCGACACTGCGCGAGGTTGACAGCGATGGTTACCTGCTGCAGGGCTCCTACAAACTCGGCAAGAACCGTCTGGCGCTGTCTTACGGTAAAACCAACGACAACGGCAACGGCGTGGTCGGCAGCGGCGCGGACTACGACACCCGGGGGATCGCGCTGTTTCATGACGTCAATGACAACCTCAAACTGGTTGCCGAGTACAACCAGTTCGAGATCCGTGGGCATGACACCAATGCCCAAAATGAAAACACCGACACCTTTGCGGTCGGGGCAGTGCTGACCTGGTAAACCAGCCGGAGCTACCCGCGCTGCGCGCATCGCGGCGTGGGTTGGATCCGTTCTTATCTTCTGGGCCCGGATTGTGGGAGCGGGCTTGCCCGCGAAGCGAACACCGCGGTTTTTCAGGCATTACGCGTTATCGTTCTTCGCGGGCAAGCCCGCTCCCACAGGTCTTACGCCAGCCTCGGAAATCCCGTCACATCAACGCCTTGCACCACTCCGTGGATGAAGCTTATAGTCCGCCGGTCGCCCATATGGTGACCGGGTTTGGCGACTCGATATTCGGTGTGCAAAAGCTCTGCGCTTGTTTGCAGGCGTTTTTGCATTCGCAAAGCTGCTTTATGGCAGCTGTGCGCGGGAGACCTTCGGGTCTGCCGGTTTTCCGATTCCGGTTCGCCAACCTGCGTACAGCTGCCACCCTTTCGTTTGGCGACGATTGAGTGGCGGTCCTTTGCACACTAATCGGAATTCCAGACATGAATCGCTATATGCCCATCACCGGAGTCGACAACGACTTCCACGCTCTATTGATCGACACCGAAGCACCCCTCGACGTACTGCACGAGACCGCTGACTACCGCATCCGCGCCGTCACCCAATTGCTGGAAAACCTCGCCATGCGCGAAGAAATCCACTCCGACGCCGTGGTCCTGCACGACTTCGCCCGAGTCCTCGCCATCCCGTTGCGCGATGGCTGCGATTTGATGGACGTGATCGGACGGCGATTGCGGGCGCAGATGGCGCCATAAGCAAAACGGGCGACCTCAGGGGGCGCCCGTTTTTTTGGTTGGGAACGATCAACCACATAAACCAGAGGATTTCGGCGAGTGTGAGATCGCCAAGATTGCACTTCATCCCATGGAACCGCCTACCCGCTACCCAAGTAGCATACGGCCGGCGCCGCTGGCTTCGTACACTCATGCCTCAGACCACGCACCTGCGGGAGGCGAATATGCAACAGGGCCAGACCGATGGCGTCGTCAGTGCAATGTCTCAGGCCACCGATGCTCAGGAGGCCGCCCAGGATCTGGCGCGGCAACTGCTGCATCCGCATTTGGGCTTCGTGCTGTTCTTTTGTTCCGCCGAGTACGACTTACAGGCCCTGGGTCCGGCCTTGCAGCAGAGTTTTGGCGGAATCCGCCTGGTGGGCTGCACCAGCGCCGGGGAAATCACCCCTAACGGCTACGGTCGCGGTTGTATTACTGCGGTGGGTTTCGATCATCGGCATTTTTCCATCGCCATCGAACTGATCGATCAGATGGAGCATTTCAGCCTGATCGACGCCCAGCAAATGGTCGAACGTCTGGTGGGCGACTGTCGCAGCAACACCCTGGCGCCGATCAAGGGCAACAGTTTCGCGCTGACCTTGCTCGATGGCCTGTCCAGCCGCGAAGAAATGGTCCTTGCGGCACTGAGTGCGGCCCTCGGCGATATCCCGCATTTTGGCGGCTCGGCCGGCGATGACAACTACCTGACCCACACCCATGTGTATTTCGATGGCCAGTTTCACAGCGGCGCGGCGGTGGTGGTGTTGGTCAACACCTGGCTGGACTTCGAAGTGTTCACCACCCATCACATCCTGCCGCGCGAAGAGAAACTGGTCATCACTCGCGCCGACAGCACCTCACGGCGGGTTTACGAGCTCAATGCAGAGCCTGCCGCCGAGGAATACGCCCGGCATATTGGCGTGCCGGTGGCTGAGCTCGATCATCGAGTATTTGCCGCCCATCCTCTGGCGGTGCGCATCAATGAACAGTACTACGTCCGGGCGATCCAGCAGGTTCACCCGGACCTGAGCCTGAGTTTCTACTGCGCGGTGGAGAACGGCATTGTGCTCACCGCCATGACCCCCGGGCCGTTGTTGCCGAACTTGCAGACGCTGTTCGAAGGGCTTGAGGCGCGGCTCGGTACGCTGCTGCTAACGATTGGTTGTGACTGTTTCCTCAGGCGTCTGGAGCTCGAAGACGTCGGCAGCCTCGAGCAAATCGGCGCCTTCCTGCGCGAGCAGCGGGTGATGGGCTTCAACACCTACGGAGAACAGTTCAATGGCATGCACATCAACCAAACCTTCACCGGCGTTGCCATCGCTCGAAACCGGACCCCCGTCAGCCGCTGAGCTGCAAGAGCAAATTGCCCACTTACAGCATGAAAACCGCAAGCTGCAACGGATCAATGGCGCGCTGATCGAACGGATCGAGTCCGGGGGCACCCGTGGCAACGATCCGTATTCGGCGTTTCAGCATTCAGTGGTGCTGGCCGAACAGGTGCGTGAGCGCACCGATGCACTGAATCAGGCCATGGCCGAACTCAAGGCCGGCAATCACCTGCTCAGCGAAGCCCGGCTGCGGGCCGAAACCGCTCACCGGCACCTGATCGATGCGATCGAGAGCATTTCCGATGCCTTCGTGCTGTTCGATGAAAATCAGCGCATCGTGCTGTTCAATAGCCGCTTCAAGGCCTTCTGGAGCAACAGCCGGGTGCGGATCATGGCCGGCATGCGTCTGGCCGAGGTCAAGCGGCTAATGACCGGCACCGGTCTGTTCAACGAAGAGCCGCGCGGCCATGCCGATGAGCGTTTGCTCTACCGGTTGCACAACGGTCGCTGGTTGCAGGTCAGCGAACGGCCGACCCAGGAAGGCGGGCGGGTGATCCTCTTCACCGACATCACCGAAGTCAAACTCAGCGAAACCGTGCGCCGCGAACAAGCGGTCGCGCAGAAATCCCACTTGTTGCAGCGCGCGGTCGATAACCTGTCCCAAGGCGTGGCCATGGTGAATGCCGAGGGCGTGCTGGAATTATGGAATCGTCGATTCCTCGAGTTGAGCGGCCTGGCACCGGTGGCGGCCCATCGGTTGTTCGCCGAGGTGATCGGCGATAGCGAATTGAGTCTGCTGACACCGGCCAGCCGCGATACCAATGGGCGAGTGGTCCATGAATGTGAGCAGCGGCTCTACGACGGGCGGGTACTGGAAATCCGCACTCATCCGTTGCCGACCGGCGGCTTCGTCAACACCTTTACCGACATTACCGAGCGCTATCAGCATGCCGAAGCCCTCAGCGAGAGCGAACGCTGGATTCGCCTGATCACCGACCATGTGCCAGCACTGATCGCTTACCTGAATGCCGATCTGGTCTACGAATTCACCAACAAGGTGTATGAAGAATGGTACTGCTGGCCACGCGGCGTGATGCTCGGACAGAGCCTGCGCGAGGTCCACAGCGAAGAGCATTACCAGCGGCTGGAATCCTATGTGGCGCGGGCGCTGGCCGGGGAGAGCGTGACCTTCGAGTTCCCGGAAACCAACATCAACAATCAGGAACGCTACATGCTGCGCTCCTACGTGCCGAACCGGCTGGCGACGGGCGAAGTGGTGGGGATTTTTGTGTTGATCCGCGACATCACCGAGCGCCGCCGCACCGCCGAGGCGCTGCATCAGGCTTATCAAAATCTTGAAGTGCGGGTCCGCGAGCGCACTGCCGAATTGACCACTCTCAACGATCAATTACTGCGCGAGATTGACGAGCGCAGCCGCGTCGAATCGCGTTTGCGCGAGGCCAAGCTGGAAGCGGAACAGGCCAACCTGTCGAAAACCAAATTTCTCGCCGCGGTCAGCCATGACCTGCTGCAACCGCTCAACGCCGCGCGGCTGTTCACCAGTGCGCTGCTCGAACGCCGCGAACCGGTGGCCAACGCGATGCTGGTGCGTAACGTCAGCAATTCGCTGGAAGACGTGGAAAACCTGCTGGGTACTCTGGTGGATATTTCCAAGCTCGACGCGGGGGTCATCAAGGCTGATATCGCACCCTTTGCCCTGAGCGAGTTGCTGGAAAACCTCGCGACCGAGTATGCCCAGGTGGCCCGCAGCGAAGGACTGCAATTGCACTTCGTGCCCTGTTCGGCGCTGGTGCGCAGTGACATTCAGTTGCTCGCACGGATTTTGCGCAACCTGTTGAGCAACGCCATTCGTTACACCACCAGCGGTCGGGTGGTGCTGGGCTGTCGCCGGCATCGCCAGCGGTTGTCCATCGAGGTCTGGGACAGCGGCATGGGCATCGCCGAAAACAAGCTGGAAGAGATTTTCCAGGAGTTCAAGCGCGGCGACGTGCAGCGGCCGAATCAGGATCGGGGACTGGGGTTGGGCCTGGCGATCGTCGAAAAAATCGCCGGGATTCTCGGGCACCGGATCACCGTACGCTCCTGGCCGGGCAAGGGCTCGATGTTTGCCGTCGAGGTGCCACTGACCAACAGTGCGCCGAAGGTTACGCCGCAGTTGCCCATGAGTGAGCCGATGCTGGAACGCTTGCATGGGGCGCGGATCTGGGTGCTGGACAACGACGCGGCGATTTGTGCCGGCATGCGTACGCTGCTGGAAAGCTGGGGCTGCCAGGTGGTGACGGCACTCTCGGAAGAAGACCTGGCGCGTCAGGTGGACAATTACCATGCAGAGGCCGAACTGCTGATCGCCGACTACCACCTGGATCACGGCAAAAACGGCGTCGATGCCGTGGCGCTGATCAACGCCCGGCGTGCATCACCCTTGCCAGCCCTGATGATCACCGCCAACTACAGCAATGAACTGAAACTGCAAATGCGCGAGCTGGGCCATACCTTGATGCACAAACCGGTACGGCCGATGAAGCTGAAGATGGCGATCAGTCATTTGTTGGGGGTAAACGCCGCCCTGTAGATACCGTCTTCGACGTTGCGCTGTCGCACAGAGAATACCTGTAGGAGCACGGCTTGCCGGCGATGGCGTCCTTGAGATCGCCATCGCGAGCAAGCTCGGCTCCTACAAAAACCACCACTGATCCCTGGGAACATTCACCGCCGCAAATACGCCGCAAAATCAATATCCCCGGCACTGAGGATCGCCTGCACCCGATTGTGCACGTTGAGTTTGCGCAGGATCGCCGAGACGTGGGCCTTGACTGTGGTTTCGGCGATTTCCAGGGTGTAGGCGATCTGTTTGTTCGATTCGCCTTTGGTCATCCGTTCCAGCACCAACAGCTGTTTGCGGGTCAGCGCCTGGAGCAGTTCGGGCGGGAAGTTCGGCGTGTCATTCATGCTGCGGCGGGTGCTGGTTTTTTGCGTGCGGATGATGTCTGAGGGCAGGTAGACGTTACCGTTGAGGATTTGTTGTATGGCCTCGGTCATCTGCGCGCGCGGTGAGGATTTGGTGATGAAACCCACCGCACCATAAGTAATGGCTTGCAGCACCACCTGTTTGTCCTGCTCGGCGGAGACGATCACCACCGGAATGGTCGGCGCCTCGTTGCGCAGATTGATCAGGCCGTTGAGGCCGTGCATGCCGGGCATGTTCAGGTCGAGCAGGATCAAGTCCAGATCGTCATGCTGCTGCGTCAGCTCCAGAGCGCTGTCCAGGTCGGCGGTTTCCATGACTTCACTGCCAGGAAAGCCATCGCTGATGACGTTATGAATGGCTTCTCGAAAAAGAGGGTGATCGTCGGCAATCAGAATTTTGTACATGGCCTTTCACCTCGTTATTTTGATTAGGGTGTGGCGCGAGAACGCGGCTGTGTGAGTCAGGGGAACGGTTCGGGTCGGGCCGGTTCCACTGGCAGGTGCGCCGCCTCCCAGGCATCCAGGCCGTCGCGGTACCAATACACCTCTTTATAACCCATCGCGGTGGCGCGTTTGACGGCGTTCCAGCTCAACCAGCAATCGGCGCGG
>JAPLSD010000333.1 GCA_026398835.1 Pseudomonas sp. | reverse complement strand
GCGCCCACCGATCTGAAAGATCCGAAGTCGGCGATCTCTGGCGCCACGCCGGTACTCAAGGATTCGCAGCACTTCTTCTTCAAGTTGCCGGATTTCCAGGAAATGCTGCAGAGCTGGACCCGCAGCGGCACCTTGCAAGACGCCGTGGCCAACAAGATCGCCGAATGGCTGGACGCCGGCCTGCAACAGTGGGACATCTCCCGCGATGCGCCGTACTTCGGTTTCGAGATCCCCGACGAGCCGGGCAAATACTTCTACGTTTGGCTGGATGCGCCGATCGGCTACATGGCGAGCTTCAAGAACCTCTGCGCCCGTCGTCCGGAGCTGGACTTCGACGCATTCTGGGCCAAGGATTCCACCGCCGAGCTGTACCACTTCATCGGCAAGGACATCGTCAACTTCCACGCGCTGTTCTGGCCAGCGATGCTCGAGGGTGCGGGCTACCGCAAGCCAACCGGCATCAATGTGCACGGTTACCTGACCGTCAACGGCCAGAAGATGTCCAAGTCCCGCGGCACCTTCATCAAGGCCCGGACCTACCTTGACCACCTGTCGCCGGAATACCTGCGTTACTACTACGCAGCCAAGCTCGGCCGTGGCGTCGACGACCTGGACCTGAACCTCGAAGACTTCGTACAGAAGGTCAACTCGGATCTGGTCGGCAAAGTCGTCAACATCGCCAGCCGCTGCGCCGGTTTCATACATAAAGGCAACGCCGGCGTGTTGGTGGCCGGTAACGCCGCACCAGAACTGACCGACGCTTTCCTGGCTGCGGCACCCAGCATCGCCGAAGCCTACGAGGCTCGCGACTTTGCCCGCGCCATGCGCGAGATCATGGGCCTGGCCGACCGCGCCAACGCCTGGATCGCCGACAAGGCTCCGTGGTCGCTGGCCAAGCAGGAAGGTAAACAGGACGAAGTGCAGGCGATCTGCGCACTGGGCATCAATCTGTTCCGCCAGTTGGTGATCTTCCTCAAGCCAGTGCTGCCGCTGTTGGCTGCAGATGCCGAGGCGTTCCTGAACGTCGCGCCATTGACCTGGAGCGATCACGCGACCTTGCTCAGCAACCATCAGCTGAACGAATTCAAACCGCTGATGACCCGCATCGACCCGGTAAAAGTACGATGCCTTTGCCGCTGTCGACCTGCGTGTCGCCCTGATCCTCAAGGCCGAAGCCGTGGAAGGTGCGGACAAACTGCTGCGCCTGACCCTGGATATCGGTGACGAGCAGCGCAACGTGTTCTCCGGCATCAAGAGCGCCTACCCGAACCCGGCCGAGCTGGAAGGTCGTCTGACCATGATGATCGCCAACCTCAAACCACGCAAAATGCGCTTCGGGATCTCCGAAGGCATGGTGATGGCAGCCGGTCCCGGCGGTGAAGAAATCTACCTGCTCAGCCCGGACAGCGGCGCCAAACCAGGTCAGCGAATCAAGTAAGCTTTTCTGCTCGATCGATCCCACAGCCATGTTGTTTCGTGGCTGTGGGATTTTCATATCTGGTCCGCCCTCCTTCCTTGCTAACCTTTAGGTAGACAGACCTGCTCGCTCAACCCGGCACGATCATGACCGACATGCTTCTCACGCTTATCAGCGCTGCCCTGATCAATAATTTCGTATTGCAATGGCCGCTGGGCATCGATCCGCTGCTGCAGGCGACCCGCGAACCAGGTGCCGAGCGCCGGCAAGTGCATGCCCTGGGCATCGCAACAACCTGCCTGATGCTGGTCAGTTGCGTACTGAGTTATGCGCTCTATCACTACCTGCTGGAACCGTTTGCGCTGACGTCGCTGCGTTTGTTCGTCTTATTGCCTCTCAGCGTTCTATTGATCAACCCGATCCTGAACCTGCTTTCGCGCGGGTTTCCACAGCTGCCATTCAGCGGGCTCTGGCCCCTGTTGCTGGGCAACGCTGGCGTACTCGGCCTGGCTCTGCTCAGCACACAGGACGACAAAGGCCTGGGTTATACGACCGCGTTGAGCCTCGGCGCAGGCTTGGGCTTTTGGCTGGTGTTGAGCCTGTTCAGCGATTTGCGTCAGCGAACCCTCACTAATGATGTTCCGCTACCCTTTCGTGGCTTGCCGATCGAATTGATCAGCGCCGGGCTGATGGCAGTGGCATTTCTCGGCTTCACCGGACTGATCAAAACATGAGTCTGATTCAACGCATCGACGCTCTGTTGCCGCAGACCCAATGCGGCAAATGTGGCCACCCTGGATGCAAACCCTACGCTGAAGGCATTGCCAACGGCGAGGCCATCAACAAGTGCCCACCGGGCGGCAGCGAGACCATTTCGGCGCTGGCCGAACTGCTGAAAATACCGGTTCTGGAGCTGGACCCGGAACGTGGCTCGGCCCCTGCGCAAATCGCCTTTATTCGTGAAGCAGAATGCATCGGTTGCACCAAATGCATTCAGGCCTGCCCGGTGGACGCGATTGTCGGCGCGGCCAAACTGATGCACACAGTGATCATCGACGAATGCACCGGCTGCGACCTCTGCGTGGCGCCTTGCCCTGTGGACTGCATTGAAATGCATCCATTGCCGCTGGCCACGGTGCTGCCGATTGTCGGAGGGCTAGCGTTCAGCCTTGAGGAACAACGCGCCCGCACCGAAAAACGCAATCACGCACGCAGTCGTTTCGAACAGCGAAATGCCCGCCTGCGCCGCGAAGAAGAGCAAAGGTTGGCCGAGCGCCTGGCACGCGCCCAGCGTGCGACGCAGCACAGCGAGGTTTCAGTCGACCCGATCCAAGCCGCCATCGAGCGGGTTCAGGCGCAGAAAGCCGCCGCTGCCGATGCAGCCGTGAAAAAGGCCAAGATTGATTTGGCCATGAGCCGCGCACAGCTGAACAAGTCGCTGAAAGCCTTCGGGCATCCGCCGACCTTTGAACAGCAGTCACAGCT
>JAPLSD010000836.1 GCA_026398835.1 Pseudomonas sp. | reverse complement strand
TCGCATTCGCCTCGACCGGCGGCTGTTCGGTTTTCACCGCCTCGGCAAACCACTGATGGAACAGCGCGAAAGGCTCAGCCGGAGCCTGGGCTTCGGTCAGACCATCGCGCGCGTAGTCGCGGCGCATATCAGCCAGACTTTTGGTCATGGCGCTTTCCTTCTGCTTGAGTAATCAGTTCTTGGCTGGATCGACCGCTTCGGCTTTCTTCGCTGGAGCTGCGTCTTTGGCCGGAGCTGGCTTTTTCGCCGGGGCCTTGGCGGTGGTTTTCTTGGCCGGTTTTTTAGCTGCGGCTTTCTTGGTCGAGGAGCCCTTTTTAGCTGGAGCGGCTTTCTTCGCAGGAGCAGCGGCCACTACAGGCTTGACGTCTTGGGCGACGACTTTCCTCATCGGTACTGGCGCAAGCGCTGGCATATTGTACTTGGTCAGCAGGGCAACCATGGTGTCTCTCGGCGTCAGCAGAATTTCCACCCGACGGTTCAACGCACGCCCCTCAACGCTGTCGTTGGCCGCACGCGGTGCCACCGAGCCCATGCCACGCAGCATCAGGCGATCACGCTCCAGGCCGCTGAGACTGAAGATCGCAGCAACCGACTGCGCACGCTCCTGGCTCGTTTTCACGTTCTCTGTCTCAACACCCGAGCTATCGCCATGGCCGAGTATCAGTACGGCGGTTTTTGGGTCTGCTTCAAGAGTTTTCGCCACCCGAGTGAATGGCCCCAGTGTTACGGGGAGCAACATGGCCGGGCGCTTAGGGTTGAACGAACTGTCAACCGGTGCCGTCACCACCAGCACGTTTTCGCGGCGCTCGAGTTTCAGGTTACTGTCCTTGATCGCGGTGCGCAGGCGCGGCTCGTAGTCATCCAGCCAGGCTTGAGTGATTTTCGGGTCGGGCATCGGCACAGCCGTCGCCTTCGATGTGTCCTGATCCTTGCCACCGAACGGCCACCACCAATGGGTGCCGGTATCAGCTTTAGCGACCGTTGCAGGTGCGGCGGCTTTGGCTGCCGGGGCCGAAGCTGCCGGTTTCGGTGGCACTGCTGCAGATTCTTTACTCGCAACCTTGTCGGAAGAACCGAACTGCCACCAGTGGCCGCCTTCAGCATCATTCTGCGGAGTTTGTGCGCAACCAGTGATTGCGAAGCAAAGCGCCAGAGCGAGAGTTTTATTCGATGACATTGGATAATCCACAAAAATGAGATGAAGAAATCGGGCGCTAGGCCCTAAGCCGATGTTTTGAAAGCAAAAAAGCCGCCGGGTTCCGCCCAGGAATTATTCTGCGGTATTTGCGAATCCTTGTCGATCAGCCGCCCTTTACAGGCATCCGGCCAACACTCGCGCCAGCTTTTGTGCCCGTGGGTCCATCAGGACGTACGGGCCCAGTGTATTTGTCACAAAGCCGAAGGCCACATCGTGCGCAGGATCTGCAAAACCGATGGAGCCGCCAGCACCCGGATGGCCGAACGCCCGTGGGCCAAGACCGTAGGTCGCATTGGGTACATCCGGTTGATCGAGCATGCAGCCCAGACCAAAGCGGGTCTGGGTCAATAAAGTCTTGTCCGGCCCAATGCTGTGCTCACGGGTCAACTCTTCGAGCATTTCGGCTTCCAGCAGGCTGCCATCGAGCAAGCCGCTGTAGAACCCCGCCAGGCTACGGGCATTACCATGGCCATTGGCCGCGGGTTGCTGCATGCGCCGCCATTCCGGTTTGTTGGTGCTGGTCATGATCGACGGCGGGTTGGTGAAGGCCCGGGTGGTCATGGCCGCCGGCTCACGCATAGTCACTTGCAGCAAGCGCTGGGCCGCAGCGTCGCCGACATTGCCTTTGCCACGAGCGATATGTGCAACGCGATGGAATTCTTCGTCTGCCAGACCTACGTGAAAATCCAGCCCTAACGGCCGCGCAACCCGCGCCACGATGGACTCTCCAGGACCCCGTCCGTCGGCGCGGCGCAACAGTTCACCCACCAACCAGCCGTAGGTGATCGCTGCGTACCCGTGACCTTCGCCAGGCGTCCACCAAGGCGCTTCTGCGGCCAGGGCATCGACCATGGTTTGCCAGTCGTAAAGGGCTTCGGGCGCCAGCAACTCGCGCAACGCCGGCAAACCGGCCTGATGGCAGAGCAGCTGCCGCAAAGTGATCGACTCTTTGCCGGCGGCGGCGAACTCAGGCCAGTACTTGGCGACCGGCGCATCCAGTTGCAACTTGCCTTCGGCCACCAGTTGCAACGCGGTGACGGCGGTAAAAGTCTTGGTGCAGGAAAACAGGTTGGCGATGGTGTCGCTGTGCCAAGCCTCAGTGCCGTCTTTATCTGCCGTTCCTGCCCAGAGATCGACCACTGTTTCCCCGCCGATCTGGATACACAGTGCTGCGCCACGTTCCTGAGGATCATCGAAGAGTGTAGCAAACGCTTCGCGCACAGCTTCGAACTTAAGCTCGTAATGACCCTGAATCTGCACCTGCAACTCCCTCAGACAATCTCTATACAAAGTCATGCATTGTTCCAGCCCTTGAGGGGTTTGGGAACCTGCTTGGGCTGGGCGGTCGCCCTTATAAGGGCAAGATTTGAAATCTGCAACGCCTATCAGGACGCCTTCGCGGTGGTCAGACAGTCTCAGGGATCATTGGCCATTCCCGGAATGCCCACCAGCGTGTCCACCCTGCCCCGCGCCCTTACCCTGGTTACCTTTCCTGCTGCCTTCGCCTTTGTGGGATGCCGCTTTATCGGCGTCCGCTTTGGCCTTCTCGGCCTCTTTGCCCAGCTGATCGACCGTCTGCAAGTTGCTTTTGCGCACGCTGTCGACAAAGCCCTGGAACGGCACGTCGGTAATTCCTGCCAGGCCGAAGTGCCCGTTTTCGCCATCCTGCAGACGACCGGTCACCGGTTGATCGAGATACTGGAACCAGTGCACACCGACAATCGATGGTTCGGCCACTGCCTGTTTGAGGAAATGGGCATA
>JAPLSD010000238.1 GCA_026398835.1 Pseudomonas sp. | reverse complement strand
TTCGCCGCGAGCTCGCTCATCAGACTTTGAAACGCGAGACGCCGCCACGCAGCCCCACCGCCACCTGACTCAACTCGTCGATGGCGAAGCTGGCCTGACGCAGGGACTCCACCGTCTGGCTGCTGGCATCACCCAACTGCACCAACGCGTGGTTAATCTGCTCGGCGCCGGTAGCCTGAGCCTGCATACCTTCGTTGACCATCAGTACGCGCGGCGCCAGCGCCTGAACCTGATGAATAATCTGCGACAACTGCTCGCCGACCTGCTGCACCTCGGACATTCCGCGACGTACTTCTTCGGAGAATTTGTCCATGCCCATCACACCCGCCGACACAGCAGACTGGATCTCACGGACCATCTGCTCGATGTCGTAGGTAGCGACGGCAGTCTGATCCGCCAGGCGCCGTACTTCGGTAGCGACCACAGCGAAACCACGGCCATATTCACCGGCCTTCTCGGCTTCGATCGCGGCGTTGAGGGACAACAGGTTGGTCTGGTCGGCAACCTTGACGATGGTCACCACCACCTGATTGATGTTGCCGGCCTTCTCGTTGAGGATCGCCAGCTTGGCGTTGACCAGATCGGCCGCCCCCATCACCGAGTGCATGGTCTCCTCCATACGGGCAAGTCCTTGCTGACCGGAGCCGGCCAACACCGAAGCCTGATCGGCGGCAGTGGAGACTTCGGTCATGGTGCGCACCAGATCCCGGGATGTCGCAGCGATTTCCCGCGAGGTGGCGCCGATTTCCGTCGTAGTGGCCGCGGTTTCCGTCGCGGTCGCCTGCTGTTGCTTGGAGGTGGCCGCGATTTCCGTGACCGACGTGGTGACTTGCACCGAAGAACGCTGGGCCTGGGACACCAGCGAGGTGAGCTCGGTCATCATGTCGTTGAAGCCGGTTTCTACCGCACCGAATTCGTCCTTGCGCTCCAGATTCAAGCGCTTGCTCAAGTCACCGGTACGCATGATGTCGAGGATCTGCACAATCCGGTTCATCGGTGCCATGATCGCGCGCATCAACAGCAGTCCGCACAGACCGGCAGCAAACACCGCGACCAGTAAAGAGACACTCATGCTGACTTTTGCCGCAGTGACCGCCTGGGCAATCGCCTCGGTAGCTTTGCCGGCCTGATCACGATTGCGATCGATCACGCCGTTCAATTGCTGGCGACCAGCAACCCACGCCGGCGTCAGTTCATTCTCCAGCGAGACGCGGGCCTGTTCGTATTCTTTGCGCTGAAAGAGATCGATGACTTTCGTCAGTGCCTGATTGAACGCTTGATGACGCACTTCGAACTCATCGAAAGAGGCCTTATCCTCGGGATCGAAGATGGTTGTCCGATAGTTGTCCATTCCCTCTTTAAGGCGCTCTTCGAAGCTCTTGTACAACGCCAGGTCAGCAGCGGTCACGTCCTGATGCCCGGAGAGGCCAGCGATCTGTTCGGTCAGGACGTAACTGTCGACCCAGGTGCTGCGAATCATTGAACTGTAATACAGCCCCGGAACGGCATCCGTCTGCACCGTTTTCTCGCTGGTTTCAATCTTCAGCAGACTGGAGTACGAGACCAGGACCATCAGCAACATGATGGCGATAATTACCGCAAAGCTCGCCAAAATGCGTTGGCGCAACGTCCAGTTCTTCACAGTCAGTCCTCGAGGCCATTCAAATTGGGGCGGAGTATAGCCGAGGGCGTGCCATCCTTTATCAGTGGGATGCGCACCACGTCTCACTCAGAGGGAAGAAAAACCAGCATCCACTCTGGATGGCTACTCTCTGAGCGGACGCAGAGCGTCCAGGGCGGCATTCCCACGCAGAGCGTGGGAACGATCATTCAACTTGCTTGCCCTTTGCCAAAGTTCCGGCGCTGAACCAGGCCATCGATTAAAAAGATATACACTCGGGAGAATCTATAAAACCGCCCAACCGGTAATTCCCATGATGACCCTGCGTCAGATCCGTCACTTCATCGCTGTGGCCGAGACGGGCTCGATCTCGGCCGCCGCCCAGGCGGTGTACATTTCCCAATCGACATTGACCCTGGCAATCCAGCAACTGGAGCAGGAAATCGGCGTTAGTCTGTTCAATCGCCACGCCAAGGGCATGACCCTGACCCACCAGGGTCACCAGTTTCTGCGCCAGGCGCACTTGATCCTGGCCACTGTCGACAATGCCAAGCGCAGCCTGCAACAAAGCACCGATCAGGTCGCCGGGCAGTTGATCGTCGGCGTGACCAGTCTGGTGGCCGGCTACTACCTCGCCGATTTACTGACTCGTTTCCAGCGTGCCTACCCGAACGTGGAAATTCGCGTGATGGAGGATGAGCGGCCGTACATCGAACACTTGCTGGTCAGCGGTGAAATCGATGTCGGCGTGCTGATTCTGTCCAATCTTGAAGACCGCCACGCCCTGCAAACCGAAGTGCTCACCCACTCGCCCCATCGCCTGTGGCTGCCGGCTCAGCACCCACTTCTGGACCACGACAGCATCAACCTCGCCGATGTCGCCCGCGAACCGCTGATTCAGCTCAACGTCGACGAAATGGATCGCAACGCCCAGCGCATGTGGTCCGGCGCGGGATTACAGCCGCGCATCACCTTGCGCACAGCCTCGACCGAAGCGGTGCGAAGCCTGGTGGCGGCCGGCCTCGGCGTGTCGATCCAGCCTGACATGACGTATCGCCCTTGGTCACTGGAGGGCGACATCATCGAAGCCCGCCCGCTGGCCGACCTCAGCCAGACCCTCGACGTCGGCCTGGCCTGGCGCCGCGGCACCGCAAGACCGGCGTTGGTGGACCCATTTTTGACCGTGGCCCGCGAGCAACCCCACGCTGGACGCAAGCCATCTATTTAATCGAACGCAGCCTTCAGTATTTAGTATTTGTCGACCTCACGCCCGACCACTAGTCTTTATGCATATATAAGAGGTCGGGCTCCAGTCGCAAGGGAGCACCATGGCCACACAAGAAAAGAGAACCCGAAAAATGGCTGGCGCGCAGACTCCGTTGTTCACCGCTTTATTGATCGATGGTGAATTAGTCGCAGGTCAGGGTTTTGTCGAACCTATCCTTAACCCGGCCACGGGTGAAGTGCTGACGCACATCGCCGAAGCCAGTACCGAACAGATCGAAAGCGCCGTTCTGGCTGCCCACCGCGCGTTTGCTGGTTGGTCGCGGACCACGCCGCAACAACGCTCGAACATTCTCTTGGCCATTGCCAACGCAGTGGAAAAACAAGCCGACCACCTCGCCCGCCTCGAATCGCTGAACTGCGGAAAACCGCTGCATCTGGCGCGTCAAGACGATTTGAGCGCTACGGTCGACGTGTTCCGCTTCTTCGCCGGCGCGGTGCGTTGCCAGACTGGCCAGCTCAGTGGCGAATACCTGCCGGGCTACACCAGCATGGTCCGCCGCGATCCGATTGGCGTGGTCGCCTCCATTGCCCCCTGGAACTACCCGATCATGATGGCCGCCTGGAAAATCGCTCCGGCCCTGGCGGCGGGCAATACCCTGGTGTTCAAGCCGTCCGAACACACGCCGCTGTCGATTCTGGCCTTGGCCCCGGCGCTGGCCGAATTGCTGCCACGCGGGGTGATCAACATCATCTGCGGTGGTGGTGATGGTGTTGGTAGCCATTTGGTCAGCCACCCGAAAGTGCGCATGGTCTCGCTGACCGGCGATATCGTCACCGGGCAGAAAATCCTTCAAGCCGCGGCGAAAACCCTGAAACGCACCCACCTCGAACTCGGCGGCAAAGCACCGGTGATCGTCTGCAACGACGCCGACATTCAGGCTGTGGTCGAAGGCGTGCGCAGCTACGGTTACTACAACGCAGGGCAGGACTGCACCGCAGCTTGCCGGATCTATGCTCAGGCCGGGATTCATGATCGCCTGGTCGCCGACCTCGGCGCCGCCGTCAGCAGCCTGCGCTTTGCCGGCAAACGCGACGCCGACAACGAGATCGGCCCGCTGATCAGCACCCGCCAGCGCGACCGCGTCGCCAGCTTCGTTGAACGTGCTCTCGGCCAGCCACACATCGAGCGCGTCACCGGCGCCGCCGTGCATTCCGGGGCGGGCTTCTACTACCAGCCCACCCTGCTCGCCGGCTGTAAGCAGA
>JAPLSD010000880.1 GCA_026398835.1 Pseudomonas sp. | reverse complement strand
GACCAGCAACGTGCCATTCATGGCCGCACCGGCATCATCGAGAGTCGGGCCGCCGAACCTGACGATCACCCGATGCGTCTCGGTCGCTCGCAAGTGCGCTTGATGACTGGGTCGCAAGCGCTGACGCAATGCCAGAGAGTCCGGGTGGTCTGTAGCGAATACCAAAAAAAACTGGCTCATGGTTCACTCTGTTTCCATGACGAATTCGTAACACGCACGCTTGAACGGCAAGTCGATACCCAGTCTGGCGGACAAATCATCGTGCGTGACCCGGTCTTCATAGATCACCTGCAATGACTGTTTGACGCCGAACACCGCATCGGACTCCAGGTACGGATCATCGTGATTAAACAGGTGCGTGACCAGTTTGCGATAGCCCGGGACATCGATCATGAAATGCAGGTGCGCTGGCCGCCACGGGTGACGGTTGGCGGCATTGAGCATGCGCCCGACCGGACCATCGGTGGGGATCGGATAGCACACCGGAACAATCGTGCGAATCGCAAAATAACCGTCGGCATCGGTGCGATAGCGACCGCGCAGATTGCCGAACGGCTGGTCGCTGTCCTGACCTGAATACATGCCGTTTTCGGCGGTCTGCCAGACGTCCAGCACCGCGCCGGCCAGCGGGTCGCCGTGGGTATCGACCACACGTCCGCGTACCAGCGCCGTTTCGCCAGGGGTGAAGGCCATGTTTTCGCCGAATTCACGCTCCGGCATGCCTTCGATGTAGAACGGCCCGAACACCGTGGTCTCGGTGGCGCTTGCACTGTGCCGATGGTTGATCGCATCGACCAGCATCGAGACGCCCAGGGTGTCCGACAGCAGGATGAATTCCTGGCGCACCAGACCATCGCACTTGTGGCCGGTTTCGGTCAGAAAACGGATACCTTCAAACCACTCCCGCTCGGTCAGTTCGACGTCGCTGACAAACGCATGCAGGTGACGAACCAGGCTTTGCATGATCTGTTTGTACCGTGCATTGGGCGCATCGCTGAAACTGTTTACCGCCTGCTCGGAGATCAGTGATTCTATGGCTTTGTCTTGATCGGTCAT
This sequence comes from Pseudomonas sp., assembly GCA_026398835.1. Lineage (GTDB taxonomy): Bacteria > Pseudomonadota > Gammaproteobacteria > Pseudomonadales > Pseudomonadaceae > Aquipseudomonas. Next base: position 2,137 of record JAPLSD010000880.1, on the reverse strand, counting down.
TGTTGTTGTTCCGACGAGAATGATTGATGCGGCCAACCCATGACGCCGGGGCGAATGATCGCCCCGGCTCGGCTTGGCTGCACATAGGATCAGGCTGGCGCCAGGCCTTTCATGGCGCGTGTCAACAGCGCTTCGATCGGACCTTGTTCAAACGGCCGTGGGTTGTAATAAGGACTGGCACAGGCGATTTGTGCGGCTTCGGCCGGACCGTTTTCAGGCAGGCCGATGTCAGCCAGTGCCAGGGGAATGCCCAGTTTTTGGTTCAGCGCGTACAACAAGGCACCCACCTCGCCCGCCTCACTACCACCCAGGGCGCGCGCGGCACGTTGCAGCGGACCTGCCGCCGCTTCACGGTTGTAATGCGCGGCGTGGGGCAGAACGATCGCGTGTGCCTGAGCGTGAGGCAGGTTGAACGTCCCGCCCAAGGTGTGGCAAAGCTTGTGGTGCAAGGCCATACCGACCGAACCCAGGCAAATGCCAGCCAGCCAGGCGCCGTACAACGCCTGGCTGCGAGCATCCGGATCATTGGGGTCATTGACCACGCCCGGCAAGGCCAAGGCCAGTGAGCGAATCGACTCTTCGGCCATGAAACCGATGATCGGATTAGCGTCCTGGGCATACAGCGCTTCAACCGCGTGCGCCATGGCATTCATCCCCGAGCAGGCAGAAATTTGCGCGGGCAGGGTCAGCGTCAATTGCGGATCGTAGATCACGGTCTTGGGCAAAACCCTGGGATCGCGTCCGGTTTTCTTCAGACGGTTTTCGGTCAGCCCGTAGATCGAAGTCATTTCCGAACCGGCGTAAGTCGTCGGAATCGCCACGATCGGCAGCCCCGAATCCATGGCAATCGCCTTGCCCAGGCCAATGGTCGAACCACCGCCAATGGCCACACAGCAATCGGCATCGAGACGGGCCGCTTCGACGCGAGCCGCTTGCGCCACTTCCAGCGGAACATGCATCACCGCTTTGGGATAGACGCCCGCAGCGCGGTCACCGAGCAAGGTTGCGACTTGCTCGCCCAGCGCCTGTTGTTCAGGCGTGGTGAGAATCAGCGCGCGCCTGGCGCCCAGACGCTCGATCTCTTCAGCCAGCGCCGAGAGCTTGCCCCAGCCAAACACCACACGTGTCGGCAGGCTTTGGTACACAAAAGGATTCATGACAGGCCTCAGCGTTTGAAGTGCGGAGCGATTTTCGCGTCTACGTTTGTAGCAGTTGACCCAGCACATACCGGCGTGAATGGCGTCGGCCATTTTGTGCGCGCGGGCCAGGTTCTGTGTCCACAGGCCGCTGCCGAGTCCGTATTCAGTGCTGTTGGCGATGGCCAGGGCTTCTTGGTCGGTGCTGAAACGCACCACGGTGACGAATGGACCGAAGACCTCTTCCTGGCAAACGCGATCATCGGGTGATGCCTCGATAAAAACCATTGGCCAATGCCTGGTCGTCTGGCGCTTTGCCGCCGGCGAGGATTTTGCCGCCCTGCTCTATGGCGATATCGATATAGGCCAGCACGCGGTCGCGGTGTAGCGCCGACGTCAGCGGGCCCATTTCGGTCTCGGGATCCATCGGATCGCCCAGTTGAATGGATTTGGCCAACGCGATAAAACGCTCAAGGAAGCGGTCAGCGATGTCTTTATGCAGAATCAAACGCGAACCGGCGATGCAGGCCTGGCCCTGGTTATGAAAGATGGCCCAGGCAGCGCCGTTGACGGCCGCTTCCAGGTTGGCGTCTTCGAACACGATGTTGGCGCCCTTCCCGCCCAACTCCAGTTGGATACGCTTGAGGTTGCCCTTTGAAGCTTCAACGATCCGGCGACCGGTCGCCGTCGAACCGGTGAAGGCAATCTTGCCCACGTCGAGGTGTTCCGCCAGCGCCTGGCCAGCGGTATGGCCGTAACCCGGTACGACGTTGACCACACCCTTCGGGAAGCCGACTTCAGTCATCAGTTCGACGATCCGCAAGGTCGACAGCGGCGTGATTTCCGAGGGTTTGATGACTATGGTGTTACCGGCCGCCAGCGCCGGGCCCATTTTCCAACTGGTGAACATCAGCGGAAAGTTCCAGGGCACGATCTGCCCGACCACACCGATCGGCTTGCGCTGTACGTAATTGAGGAACCCTGCTTCGACCGGAATCACC
>JAPLSD010000285.1 GCA_026398835.1 Pseudomonas sp. | reverse complement strand
TACGACCTGTTGAAAGGCCGGGGGCTTTTTCAGGCATTGGCCACACGTCAAGCCGGTCATGGGCAAGGGCAGGGCGCATATCTGGCAATGATCACCGAGCCAGGGCAGCTCACTTTCACAGGGTGTGCAGAGGGGGTGAGGCGTATCAGTGAGTTCGTCACAGAGCAAACAGATTTGTTTATTTTTTAACCAGATGTAAACCGGCCCTTTGTATTGTGGTTGACAGTGCATGTCTCTTCCTTAAATATGCCGAACATCCGTGTCGCGTCTGTGGGTATTACGTCCCGTCAGCGCTTGCCAAGCATAAAACAAGGAAATCAGCCGATGAGCGCCAGCATCACCGCTAAATTGCGTCACGATTGGTCTTTAGCCGAAGTCAAAGCGCTGTTCGTTCAGCCCTTCAATGACCTGCTGTTCCAGGCGCAGACGGTGCACCGCGCGCATTTCGACGCCAACCGCGTGCAAGTCTCGACGCTGCTGTCGATCAAAACCGGTGCTTGCCCGGAAGATTGCAAATATTGTCCGCAGTCCGGTCACTACAACACCGGGCTGGAAAAAGAAAAACTGATGGAAGTGCAGAAGGTCCTCGAAGAGGCCGCTCGTGCCAAGGCCATTGGTTCGACCCGTTTTTGCATGGGCGCGGCCTGGAAACACCCGTCGGCCAAAGACATGCCCTACGTGCTGGAAATGGTCAAAGGCGTGAAAGCCATGGGCCTGGAAACCTGCATGACCCTCGGTCGTCTCGATCAGGACCAGACCCAAGCCCTGGCCAGCGCTGGCCTGGACTACTACAACCACAACCTCGACACCTCGCCTGAGTTTTACGGCAGCATCATCACTACCCGTACTTACGCCGAACGCCTGCAGACCCTGGCTTACGTGCGTGATTCCGGGATGAAAATCTGCTCCGGCGGCATTCTCGGTATGGGTGAGTCTCTTGATGACCGCGCCAATCTGCTGATCCAGTTGGCCAACCTGCCAGAGCATCCGGAGTCGGTGCCGATCAACATGCTGGTGAAAGTCGCTGGTACGCCGCTGGAAAACGCCGATGAGATCGACCCGTTCGACTTCATCCGCATGCTTGCAGTAGCCCGCATCCTGATGCCGCAATCCCACGTGCGCCTGTCTGCCGGCCGCGAAGCGATGAACGAGCAGATGCAGGCTCTGGCCTTCTTTGCCGGTGCCAACTCGATTTTCTACGGCGATAAATTGCTGACCACCGCCAACCCGCAGGCTGACAAGGACATGCAACTGTTCTCGCGCCTGGGCATCCTGCCGGAAGCTCGCGAAGAGCACGCCGACGAAGTGCATCAGGCGGCTATCGAGCAAGCGCTGGTGGAGCAGAAGAGCAGCGAGCAGTTCTATAACGCAGCTGTTTAATCGGACACTGACCCGTAGGAGCGGGGCTCGCCCGCGATGCAGACACCGCGGATTATCTGAATGATTGCGGTGATGCTATCGCGGGCAAGCCTCGCTCCTACAGGGGTGTAGTTGTTGCCCGCTTTTCCCCGATCTTACCCCCGAGGCCTGCATGTCTTTTGATCTCGCCGCGCGTCTCGCTGCTCGTCGTGCCGAAAACCTTTATCGCCATCGCCCTCTGCTCCAAAGCCCTCAAGGCCCGGAAGTGGTGGTCGATGGTCAGCCGTTGCTGGCGTTCTGCAACAACGACTACCTGGGCCTGGCCAATCATCCGCAAGTCATCGAAGCCTGGCGCGCCGGAGCGTCCCACTGGGGCGTCGGCGGCGGCGCTTCGCATCTGGTGATCGGCCACAGTTCCCCGCACCATGCGCTGGAAGAAGCCTTGGCCGACTTGACCGGCCGCCCGCGTGCGTTGCTGTTCACTACCGGTTACATGGCCAACCTCGGCGCAGTCACCGCGCTGGTCGGGCAGGGCGATACGGTGCTGGAAGACCGGCTCAATCACGCATCGTTGCTGGATGCGGGGCTGTTGTCCGGCGCGCGCTTCAACCGCTATCTGCACAACGATGCGGCCAGCCTGGCCAAGCGTCTGGAAAAAGCGACTGGCAACACGTTGGTGGTGACCGATGGCGTGTTCAGCATGGACGGTGATCTTGCCGACTTGCCCGCCCTGGCCCGAGAGGCCAAAGCCAAAGGCGCCTGGCTGATGGTCGATGACGCCCATGGTTTCGGTCCGTTGGGTGCCAACGGCGGCGGCATCGTCGAGCACTTTGGTTTGAGTCAGGAAGATGTGCCGGTGTTGGTCGGCACGCTGGGTAAAGCGTTCGGCACGGCGGGGGCGTTTGTCGCCGGGAGCGAAGAGCTGATCGAAAGTCTGATTCAGTTCGCCCGCCCGTATATCTACACCACCAGCCAACCGCCAGCCCTGGCGTGCGCAACCCTGAAAAGCCTGGAATTGCTGCGTAGCGAACACTGGCGACGCGAACACCTGAATGCGCTGATCCGCCAGTTCCGCCATGGGGCCGAACAGATTGGTCTGGAGTTGATGGACAGTTTCACGGCGATCCAGCCGATCATGATCGGCGACAGCGGGCGAGCGGTTCGCTTGTCGCAGATGCTGCGTGAGCGCGGCTTGATGGTCACTGCGATTCGCCCGCCGACCGTACCGGCAGGCAGTGCGCGTTTGCGCGTAACCTTGTCCGCAGCCCACAGCGAGGCTCAGGTCCAGCTATTGTTAAACGGTCTGGCAGATTGTTTTAGTGAACTGGGACCGGAGCCAAGCCATGCGTGATCGACTGATTCTGTTGCCCGGTTGGGGCCTCGGTATTTCGCCGCTGGAACCGCTGGCGGCGGCTTTGCAGGGGTTGGACGAACACCTGCGAGTTGAGATCGAACCACTGCCGGAGCTGGAATCGGGTGATCTCGAGGAGTGGCTCGATGAGCTCGACGCGACCCTGCCAGAAAACACCTGGCTGGGCGGCTGGTCGTTGGGCGGCATGCTCGCCTCGGAACTGGCTGCCCGGCGTGGCGAGCGCTGCTGCGGCTTGCTGACACTGGCCAGCAATCCTTGTTTTGTCGCCCACGCCGAATGGCCGAGCGCGATGCCTGGCGAAACCTTTGATGCGTTCCTGGCCGGTTGCAGCGTTGATCCGCGCGGGACGCTCAAGCGCTTCAGTCTGCTCTGCGCCCAAGGTGCCGAAGACCCGCGCGGCATGGCCCGTCTACTGTTGGGTGGTGCGCCGAATACGCTGCCGTCAGCCTTGTTGAGCGGGTTGGAGTTGCTCGCACAACTGGACACTCGACATGCGTTGCAAACCTTCCGCGGCCCGCAGCTGCATCTGTTTGCCGGCCTTGACGGTCTGGTCCCCGCTGAAGCAGCGCAGGCGTTGCTGGCGTTGTTGCCAGATGTCGAAATCGGTCTGATCGAGCAGGCCAGCCACGCGTTTCTTTTGGAAGACCCCCACGGTGTGGCGGGGGCGATCCAGGCCTTTTTGCATGAGTCCGGTGATGACTGATTTGTCCCTTCCCAACCTTCCCGGCGGCCTGCCCGACAAGCGTCAGGTCGCAGCGTCCTTTTCCCGTGCGGCGGCCAGTTACGACAGCGTGGCTGAATTGCAGCGGGCGGTTGGCAGTGAATTGCTGAGCCGCTTACCGGATGACTTCTCCCCCGGTCGCTGGCTGGATATGGGCTGCGGCACGGGTTATTTCAGTCGTGTTCTGGGTCAGACATTCCCCGAGAGCGAAGGGCTGGCGCTGGACATCGCCGAAGGCATGCTCAACCACGCTCGGCCGTTGGGTGGTGCAGCACATTTCATCGCCGGCGATGCCGAGCGTTTGCCGTTGAAAGCGCAAAGTTGTGAGCTTGTTTTCTCCAGCCTGGCGGTGCAGTGGTGTGCAGACTTTGCTTCGGTGCTGAGTGAAGCGCATCGTGTACTGAAGCCTGGCGGCGTGTTGGCGTTTGCTAGTCTGTGCGTCGGTACCTTGTATGAATTGCGCGATAGCTGGAGCCAGGTGGATGGCATGGTTCACGTCAATCGCTTCCGCCAGTTCAGCACTTATCAGCAGCTGTGTGCTGCCAGCGGTTTGCGTGTGGTCAGCCTGGAAACTCGCCCGCATGTTCTGCATTACCCGGACGTGCGCAGCCTGACTCACGAGCTGAAAGCCTTGGGCGCGCACAATCTGAATCCTGGTCGGCCGGGTGGTTTGACGGGTCGGGCGCGGATACTCGGTTTAATCGAGGCCTATGAACAGTTTCGTCAGGGACAAGGGCTGCCAGCGACTTATCAGGTGGTCTACGCCGTATTGGAGAAACCTTTATGAGTGCAGCCTATTTCATCACCGGCACTGATACCGATGTCGGCAAGACCACCATCGCCGCAGGCCTGTTGCATGCTGCGCGGTTGGCGGGATTGAGCACGGCGGCGGGTAAACCGGTGGCCTCCGGCTGCGAGGTGACGCCCAAGGGGCTGCGCAACGCCGATGCACTGGCATTGCTGGCTGAATGCTCATTGCCGCTGAGTTACGCCGAGGTGAACCCGGTGGCGTTCGAGCCGGCGATTGCGCCGCATCTGGCGGCCCGTGAGGCGGGCGTGATGTTGACGGTTCAGTCGTTGCTGGGACCGATGCGGCACATTCTGGATAAAGAAGCAGACTTCACCTTGATCGAAGGCGCTGGCGGCTGGCGAGTGCCATTGGCCGATCAGGACAACCTGTCAGACCTGGCGAT
>JAPLSD010000513.1 GCA_026398835.1 Pseudomonas sp. | reverse complement strand
GCTGTGCTCTATGGCCTGGAGCCTGGAGAGCATGATCGTCTTTCGTGCCTTGCAAGGTTTCACCGGTGGCGCACTGATTCCGCTGGCGTTCACCCTGACCCTGATCAAACTCCCCGAACACCACCGCGCCAAAGGCATGGCCATGTTCGCGATGACCGCCACCTTCGCGCCCTCCATCGGCCCGACCATTGGCGGGTGGCTCACCGAAAACTGGGGCTGGCAATACATCTTCTACATCAACGTCCCGCCAGGCCTGATCATGATCGCCGGGCTGCTCTACGGTCTGGAAAAGAAAGAAGCTCACTGGGAACTGCTCAAGAGCACCGACTACACCGGCATTCTCACCCTCGGTGTGGGCCTGGGCTGTTTGCAGGTGTTTCTTGAGGAAGGTCATCGCAAGGACTGGCTGGAGTCGAACCTGATCGTCACTCTTGGCAGCATTGCGCTGCTCAGCCTGATTACCTTTGTAATCGTGCAAATCTCCAAGCCCAATCCGCTGATCAACCTTGGCATCCTGCGCAACCGCAACTTCGGGTTGTCGAGTATTTCCAGCCTGGGGATGGGCGTCGGGCTGTATGGATCGATCTATCTATTGCCGCTGTATCTGGCGCAGATCCAGAACTACAACGCCTTGCAGATCGGTGAAGTAATCATGTGGATGGGCGTACCGCAGCTGTTTCTGATCCCGCTGGTGCCCAAGCTGATGAAGTTCATCTCGCCCAAATTGCTCTGCACAGTGGGGTTCGGGTTATTCGCACTGGCGAGTTTTTCCTCCGGAGCACTCAACCCGGACTTTGCCGGGCCGCAGTTCAATCAGATCCAGATTATCCGCGCCCTCGGTCAGCCGCTGATCATGGTGACCATCTCGTTGATCGCCACTTCCTACATTTTGCCTAAGGATGCGGGGTCGGCTTCGAGTCTGTTCAACATCCTGCGTAACCTCGGCGGGGCGATCGGCATCGCCCTCCTCGCCACACTGCTCGACGCCCGGACCAAGATCTATTTCGACTATTTGCGCGAATCCATCGTCCCGAGCAACCCGCAGGTGGCCGAGCGCATGGCGATGCTGACCGAAAAATTCGGCAATGAGGCCGCAGCGTTAGGCAAGCTCAGCGAGATCACCCACCAGCAGGCGTCGATCATGGCTTACAACGATGCGTTTCATTTTGTCGGGATTGCGTTGGGGATCAGCATGTTGGCGATACTGCTGACCAAGGCATTGCCGGCGGGGATCAAGGCAGGGGAAGCGCATTGAGACCGAGTTAGAGAGAGCGGACGCGGAGCGTCCAGGGCGGCATTCCTTTGCTGCGCGTGGGAATTATCAAAAAGGCAGCGATCGGCTTAAACCACCAACAACCGCTCGCGCAGTTTGCCGATTTCGTCGCGCATCTGCGCGGCGGCTTCGAACTCCAGATCCCGCGCCAACTGGTACATCTTCTCTTCGAGCTGACGAATGCGCTTGGAGATCTCGCTCGGCGAGCGCAACTCGTTTTCGTACCGGGCGTTTTCCTCGGCGGCCTTGGCCATGCCTTTGCGCTTTTTGCTGCGCGAACCCGGCACGACAGCACCTTCCATGATGTCGGCAACGTCCTTGAACACGCCTTTAGGGGTAATGCCGTTGGCCAGGTTGAAGGCAATTTGCTTCTCGCGACGACGATCGGTCTCGCCAATCGCCCGCTCCATCGAACCAGTGATCCGGTCAGCGTAGAGAATCGCCCGCCCATTGAGGTTACGCGCCGCACGGCCAATGGTCTGAATCAGTGAGCGCTCGGAACGCAAGAAGCCTTCCTTGTCCGCATCGAGAATCGCCACGAGCGACACCTCGGGCATGTCCAGACCTTCACGCAGCAGGTTGATCCCCACCAGTACGTCAAATGTTCCAAGGCGCAAGTCACGGATGATCTCCACCCGCTCTACGGTATCGATGTCCGAGTGTAGATAACGCACCCGCACGCCGTGGTCGGCCAGATAGTCGGTGAGGTCCTCAGACATGCGCTTGGTCAGCGTGGTCACCAGCACCCGCTCTTCCAGCGCCACGCGCTTAGCGATTTCCGAAAGCAAATCATCAACCTGAGTCAGCGCCGGACGGATCTCGATCTGCGGGTCTACCAAACCGGTCGGTCGCACTACCTGCTCGACCACTCGACCGGCATGCTCGGCCTCATAGTTACCTGGCGTTGCCGAAACGAAAATCGTCTGCGGACTGATGTTTTCAAACTCGTCGAAACGCATCGGCCGGTTGTCCAGCGCCGACGGCAGGCGGAAACCGTATTCCACCAGGGTTTCCTTGCGCGAACGGTCGCCTTTGTACATGGCACCGACCTGCGGCACGCTGACGTGGGACTCGTCGATCACCAACAAGGCATCGGCTGGCAGGTAGTCAAACAAGGTGGGCGGCGCCTCACCGGATTCACGGCCCGACAGGTAGCGCGAGTAGTTTTCGATGCCGTTGCAGTAACCCAGCTCGAGAATCATCTCCAGATCAAAACGGGTGCGCTGCTCCAGACGTTGCGCTTCCACCAATTTGTTATTGGAGCGCAGATACTCCAGACGTTCCTGAAGCTCGACCTTGATCCCTTCGATGGCCCCCAACAGGGTTTCTCGCGGCGTCACATAGTGGCTTTTTGGATAGAAGGTAAAACGCGGCAACTGGCGGATCACTTCGCCGGTCAACGGATCAAAGGCGGAAATCTTCTCCACTTCATCATCGAAGAGTTCGATACGGATCGCTTCAAAATCAGATTCCGCCGGGTGGATATCAATCACATCGCCGCGCACACGAAAGGTCGCACGGGCGAAGTCCATGTCATTGCGGGTGTATTGCAAGTC
>JAPLSD010000355.1 GCA_026398835.1 Pseudomonas sp. | reverse complement strand
GTTGGGTAGTAGATCAACTTGTCACGCAGCGCTTCGCCGAAGAACTCGTTTTGCGGCAGGTGCTCGGTGATGAACTCGCGGTAAGCGACTTCGTTGACGTAACGCACGCCGTGGCACAGGATCACTTTCTCGAAACGCTCGTAGGTTTCCGGATCCTGGATGACGCTCATGAACGGCGCCAGACCGGTACCGGTGCTGAGCAGGTACAAATGCTTACCAGGCTTCAAATCGTCCAGCACCAGGGTGCCAGTCGGTTTTTTGCTGATAATGATCTCGTCGCCTTCCTTCAAATGCTGCAACTGGGAAGTCAGCGGACCATCGGGAACCTTGATGCTGAAGAACTCGAGATGCTCTTCCCAGTTCGGGCTGGCAATCGAGTAAGCGCGCATAAGCGGGCGGCCGTTGGGCTGTTGCAGGCCGATCATCACGAACTGACCGTTCTCGAAGCGCAGGCCCGGATCGCGGGTGCACTTGAAGCTGAACAGAGTGTCGTTCCAGTGATGAACACTGAGTACACGCTCGTGGTTCATGTTGCTCATGTACGGGGACTCCTGGGAATTTGTCTGCGCATGCTCTGCGCCTGCTCTGCGAAAAAGGAGCTGCTGAGCGCAATTGCATAGCATTCTAATGGCGGCGACAATATCTGTTAAATGGATTATTAAGATAAGGGTTATCGGTTATATAGATATGCGATTTACTCTCCGTCAACTTCAAGTATTCGTCGCCGTCGCCCAGCAGGAAAGCGTGTCCCGTGCTGCGGGTTTGCTGGCGCTTTCTCAATCGGCCGCCAGCACCTCAATCACCGAGCTTGAGCGCCAATCCAGCTGCCAGTTATTTGATCGCGCCGGCAAACGCCTGAGCCTCAACGCCCTTGGTCGACAACTGCTGCCGCAGGCCGTGGCCCTGCTGGATCAGGCCAAGGAAATCGAGGACCTGCTCAACGGCAAGTCTGGCTTCGGCTCACTGGCGGTCGGTGCCACGCTGACCATCGGCAATTACCTGGCGACCCTGCTGATAGGCAGTTTCATGCAGCGCCATCCCGAAAGCCAAGTGAAACTCCATGTGCAAAACACTGTGAATATCGTGCAACAGGTTGCCCATTATGAAATTGATCTGGGTCTAATCGAAGGCGATTGCAGCCACCCGGATATCGAGGTGCAAAGCTGGGTCGAAGATGAGTTAGTGGTGTTTTGCGCCCCACAGCACCCTTTGGCCAAGCGGGGCCAGGCGAGTATGGAGGAGCTGACACACGAAGCCTGGATTCTGCGTGAACAGGGCTCAGGAACCCGGCTGACCTTCGACCAGGCCATGCGTCATCACCGCAGCGCGCTAAACATCCGCCTCGAGCTCGAACACACCGAGGCGATCAAACGCGCAGTGGAATCGGGACTGGGGATTGGCTGCATTTCGCGCCTGGCACTGCGTGATGCGTTCCGTCGAGGCAGTCTGGTGGCGGTAGAAACACCAGATCTGGACCTGGCGCGGCAGTTCTATTTCATCTGGCACAAACAGAAGTACCAGACCTCGGCCATGCGCGAGTTTCTCGAACTGTGCCGCGCCTTCACTGCCGGGGTGCAGCGCAGTGACGAAATAGTCCTGCCGACGATCGCTTGAGCGCTCGTTAAATCAGAATCACTGCCCAGACCACGGCGATCATGCTCAAGGCGACGAGCTGAGCGGCGCTGCCCATGTCCTTGGCATTTTTCGACAAGGGGTGCAGGTCGAGGGAAATCCGGTCGATCGCCGCTTCCACTGCCGAATTGAGCAGCTCGACAATCAATGCCAGCAGACACACGGCGATCAGCACAGCACGCTCAACACGGCTGACACTGAACAGGAAACTCAACGGAATCAGAATGACGTTGAGCAACACCAATTGACGGAAGGCCGCCTCCCCCGTGAAGGCCGCGCGCAAGCCGTCGAGCGAGTAGCCGGAGGCGTTGAGGATACGTTTAAGACCGGTTTGACCTTTGAAAGGCGACATATAAATAGGCAACTGAAAAAAAGGGGTGGGGGAAACTAGTTTAACGAAAGTCAAAAAATCGTTAAGAAACAAGCCATTAGTTACTGGAAATTGACTCAAGTTGTTGCAAGAGCAAAGCCGCCTGAGTCCGGGTGCGCACGCCCAATTTCCGGAAAATCGCCGTGACATGGGCCTTGATTGTCGCTTCCGAGACGCTCAACTCGTAAGCAATCTGTTTGTTCAGCAAACCTTCACAGACCATGGTCAGTACGCGGAACTGCTGGGGAGTCAGACTGGCCAGCCCAGCGCTGGCCGCTTTGGCCTCGTCCGAGACGCTTACTGCTTCGAACGCTTGTGGTGGCCACCAGACGTCGCCGTCCAGAACACTACGCACCGCTTTCTGAATGACTTCCAGCGAACTTGACTTGGGAATGAAACCGCTCGCGCCGAATTCACGGGAACGCACCATAATCGATGCCTCTTCCTGTGCCGAAACCATCACCACGGGGATCTGCGGATATTGGCCGCGCAACAACACCAGCCCGGAAAAACCGTAAGCACCCGGCATATTCAGATCCAACAGCACCAGATCCCAGTCAGCCTTTTCGGTCAAACGGGTTTCCAGCTCAGCAATACTCGCAACCTCCACCAGACGAACCTCAGGGCCAAGGCCCAGGGTCACCGCCTGATGCAATGCGCTGCGAAATAACGGGTGGTCATCGGCAATCAGGATTTCGTATGTGGCCATTTTTCAAATGATCCTGTTTTTTATGGGAGGTCTGATGCGATCAGCCCTCACCAAAGCAACTCAAAATTGCAGCCAGAGTGCTGCAACCAACAGGGCACGTTCAACGCCAATAAGCTGGATAAAACGGCGTTTCAAACTTTGGCCGCGCCCTAATCGGCGCCAAGCATGCCCAGCGAAGCCGGGGTGGTCAAGTTGCATGCGCGGCCCGAGGCCCCGTTCTTTTCCAGTATGGGCGACTCATTGCACATGACAGGTGCCGGGTACTGGACGAAGGGCATCAGTTCTGCGTGGGCAGGTGTTGAAACATTCAATTGCAGCTGGTTTTTTGCATCGAGGTAGTGCTGGCTGAACACGTCAAAATAAGCATCCAGTGCCGATGCAGCCTCCAGATCTCCCGCCAGATCGAGACACAGCGCCGCCACTTCTGCCGTGCACAGGTGTTCGCTACGGGTAGACCTTCGCAAACGGTAACGTGAGAGTTTCTCGGGGAGCAGGCTGAGGATGGGAAAGCCGTCGAAATAGGGGCTTTTGCGAAAAATCTTTCTGGCTTCAGTCCAGGTTGC
>JAPLSD010000461.1 GCA_026398835.1 Pseudomonas sp. | reverse complement strand
TCGTGCGACATGAAGTCACACCCGTTATTGTCTTACCTCGAAAGAGGTAGTGAGACTCGTTGTTCCCTCAACGGTAGCCTACCGATGCAGGCGAAGCTGGCAACGGCTTGGTTTGAAGCCATCGGGACAATGTAACCCCTCGCAAAAGAAGGAAAAGCTGTGAGGTAATTCCAAATGCTGCCAGCGTCAGGCGGCTGGGGTGCTAGGCTGAATAGTAAGGCCAATAGATGTGAACTGTTGATAAACCTCGTAATGAACAGCAAGCCAAAGATGCTGATAGGCTTGAACTAAAAAGTATGTGATCGGTTGTTCGTTTGATTAATACGGGCACAGGGATAAATGATCGCCGGGGAATAGACAGGGCCTAAACTAATCGTGTAACGGACGTGAAACATGGTAAGCCTGTATTTCCGCCCTGAACAGTGGGCAAGCAAACCGTAAGGAATGCCATCGGAGGTGCAGGTAAAGGAAAGAGGAAAAAGCGAATGCCACTCTGTAATCGGGCGGACAGGGATTGAAACATCATCCCACGCAAAAGCGGGCAGACTTCCTCATGGTCTCTTGTCACAAGAGAGTTTGTAGAACCCCTTTCAGAAGGAAAGCAAATGAACGCTGCAACATTGGCGTGTGCACCTTCAGAGTTGACCTGGAACGGCATCAATTGGGCCGATGTTCTTCGTCAAGTCAGGAGGCTGCAAGCGCGTATTGTGAAGGCCACACAGGAAGGCAGGCATAACAAGGTGAAAGCTTTGCAATGGCTGCTGACCCACTCGTTTAGCGGCAAAGCTTTAGCCGTAAAACGGGTGACTGAAAATCAAGGCAAAAACACCGCCGGTGTGGACAAGGTTACATGGAAAACACCGGGAGCAAAAACCAACGCGATAGTGTCAATGCAGCGGCGAGGTTACTCGCCACGTCCACTTCGACGAGTATTAATCCCGAAGAAAAACGGCAAGACAAGGCCTCTCGGCATTCCCACGATGAAAGACCGTGCCATGCAAGCGCTGTATTTGCTTGCATTGGAGCCGGTCGCGGAAACGACAGCCGACCCGAACTCATACGGATTCAGGCCGGAGCGTTCAACAGCCGACGCCGGAGAGCAATGTTTTATTGCGCTGGCTCGCAAAAGCTCTGCAGAATGGGTGCTGGAGGCCGACATCAAAGGCTGTTTCGACAATATTAGCCATGACTGGATGATCAAAAATGTCCTTACGGACAAATTAATGTTACAGAAATGGCTTAAGGCGGGATACGTGTATCAGAACGAACTCTTTCCCACAGAAGCCGGAACCCCGCAAGGGGGAATTGCCAGTCCGGCCCTGGCAAATATGACATTGGATGGCTTGGAAGCAATGCTTTCTGCGAGATTTCCGAAAAGCAAGCAATCCGGCCTGAAAATGAATATGGTGCGTTATGCGGATGACTTCATTATCACCGGCAACTCTGAAGAATGGCTGGAAAATGAGGTAAAACCTGCCGTGGTTGAATTTCTGGCGGAACGCGGACTAGTCTTGTCGCCGGAAAAGACCAAAATAACGCATATTAAGAAAGGGTTTGACTTTCTCGGATGGAACATTCGCAAATACGACGACAAGCTGCTAATAAAGCCGTCGAAATCGAATGTCGAAGCCCATCTTGGCAAAATCCGGGGCGTCATCAAAGGCAACAAAACGGCCAAGCAAGCCAATCTGATAAAAATGCTCAACCCAATTTTACGCGGATGGGCAAATTATCACCGGCATGTCGTCGCTAAGAAAACCTTTAATCGTATTGATGCCGAAGTCTGGTCATTGCTATGGCAATGGGCGACAAGAAGACATCCAAACAAGGGCGCTAAATGGATTAAAGAGAAATACTTTAAAACCAAAGGAGCCCGAAATTGGGTATTTTCCGCCACAGAAGAAAGAGAGAATGGAAAACAGGGGGAAATAGTCTTGTTCAGAGAAGCTGATACGCCAATACAACGGCATATCAAGATTAAAGCGGATGCCAATCCACACGACCCCAAGTGGGCTTGGTATTTTGAATCCCGTTGGGGGAAAAAAATGCTAAACTCATCGAGAGGTCGGATGAAGCTATACCGTCTCTGGCTGAAGCAAGACCGATTATGTCCTTACTGTCAGAAACCAATCAAACAGAACACTCCTTGGGAGACTCGTTTTCGTCTGAAAAGGGCCGATGGCGGGACAAATGCGTCAAGCAACCTCATTATGTGCCATCTCTATTGCCAAGAACCGCATTTAAATGCGGATAAAAGTGGTGAAACCGGGTGCCGAAAGGTGCCTTAAAAGAGGCTTGAGCCGTATGAGGGGAAACTCTCAAGTACGGTTCTTAGGGGAGAAAAAGGCAGTAATGCCTTTTTCTTACCCGACAGAATACGCAAC
>JAPLSD010000598.1 GCA_026398835.1 Pseudomonas sp. | reverse complement strand
CGGAACACGGCCAAGGCCAGGAAGAAAAATACGATGGGGATGACTGCCGCGAGAGCGGACAAGCCGAGACTGCCGAGCGGGCTGTAGAGCTGTTGCCAGGTTTGCATATGGGGTGGCCCCTAATTGTTGTTGGTCAGGCACTGATCAGCGTTCTTGGTTAATTGGTAATACCAATTTACAATCGCTGTGGGCTAGGTTAAAAGCCTTATGAGCGATGTGTCAATTTGTCGCCCTAAAACTTTTGTCGAATGCGCTGCGCAAATGTCTGCTGATCAGGTCGATCAAGCGCTGTCTGGTAGGTGCTGGCGCGGCGCCAATAGGCCAGAATAGAGAGCCCGGCGAGCCGTCGGGATCGTGGAGAATGAGTTATGGGGTTTGATCAAATTCGTCAGCGCCGTTTGTCTGACGATATTGTCGAGCAGCTCGAGGGGATGATCCTCGAGGGCACGCTGAAGTCTGGCGAGCGGCTTCCTGCCGAGCGAGCGCTGGCCGAACAATTTGGTGTGTCCCGTCCTTCATTGCGTGAGGCGATCCAGAAACTGGCGGCCAAAGGGCTGCTGGTCAGTCGTCAGGGCGGTGGGAATTATGTGGTGGAGTCCCTGGGTTCGACCTTCAGCGATCCGCTGCTTCATCTGTTGGAAAGTAACCCCGAAGCGCAACGCGATTTGCTTGAGTTCCGGCATACCCTCGAAGCGTCCTGTGCTTATTACGCGGCATTGCGGGCGACCGAAGTCGATCGAGAACGATTGACCGCTGCGTTCGACGAATTGCAGGACTGCTATTCGCGCGCTGATGAAGTGAGCCGGCTGGAGGAAGGCGCGGCGGATGCGAAATTCCACCTGGCGATTGCCGAGGCCAGTCATAACGCGGTGTTGCTGCACACCATTCGCGGCCTGTTCGATTTGCTCAAACGTAACGTGGTGACCAACATCGGCGGCATGTACAAGCAGCGTACCGAAACCCGCGACATGCTGATCAGTCAGCACCGGGAATTGTATCTGGCGATTATCGAAGGGCGTGCGGAACAGGCGCGAGAAGTCTCCAGCCGACACATTCTGTATGTGCAGGAAGTGCTGGAAGAAGTGCGTCAGGAAGTGCAGCGCATGGCTCGGGCGGAGCGGCGCAAGGGGATGTAATCAGACAGTGTGATCGTTCCCACGCTCCCGCGTGGGAATGCATCTCGTGACGCTCCGCGTCACAAAGTGGACGCAGAGCGTCCATGGCGGCATTCCCACGCAGAGCGTGGGAACGATCAGGTCAGGAGATTAATCTTCCTTACCCTTGCTCCGCACTGCACGCTGCAACTCACGATCGGAATCGCGTTCGCGCTCGGTGTGACGCTTGTCGTATTCCTTCTTGCCCTTGCCCAGAGCGATCTCGCACTTGATCAAGTGCTTGCTCCAGTAGAGCGCCAGGCAGACGCAGGCGTAACCCTTTTGCTGCACCGCGGCAAACAGCTTCTCCAGCTCGCGCTGGTTGAGCAGCAGTTTGCGACTGCGCGTAGGGTCGGCAATGACATGCGTACTGGCGGTGGTCAGGGGGGAGATATGGCTACCCAGCAGCCAGGCCTCGCCATCCTTGAGCAGCACATAACTGTCGACCAGTTGTGCCTTGCCCGCACGCAAACTCTTTACTTCCCAGCCGGCCAGGACCAGACCAGCCTCGAAACGGGTTTCGATGAAGTAATCGTGACGCGCCTTTTTATTTTGCGCGATGGTCCCTGTTGGGTGTTTCTTTTGCTTAGCCATAGGGGCGGCATTATAGGGAGTTGCACGCTTGTCGGCTACGGTGAAGCTGCGTGCTTGAGCACGTTGATTGAATCCCGGACAATGCGCCCTCTTTTTTGATCGGTTGGGCGTGTTAACGATGTCGACAGACAAGGTTTCTGTCCACGGCGGATGGGCTAGCCGCTGGGTCTTTATACTCGCTGCGACCGGCTCGGCTGTGGGTTTGGGTAGTATCTGGAAATTCCCCTACATGGTCGGCGTCTATGGCGGCGGCGCGTTCGTATTGGTGTTCCTGGCCTGTATCGCACTGATCGGCGTGCCAGTGATGCTGGCCGAAACCCTGATCGGTCGACGCGCCCGGCAAAGCCCGGCCAACGCCTTGAAGGCGCTGGCGCTAGAGGCAGGGCATTCTGGAAAGTGGTCCTGGGGCGCTTTTGCCGGGATGATCACGGCGTTGCTGATTCTGTCCTTCTATAGTGTGGTCGGCGGCTGGTCGCTGGATTACATCATCGATATGGGGCGTGGCGACTTTCAGGGTGTCGCAGCGGACCAGGTTGGTGCGTATTTTGGCGGGGTGATTGCCGATCCTTGGCGCCTGACACTTTGGCACACGATTTTCATGCTGCTTTCGGCAGTGGTGATCGCCAAAGGTGTGGTCGCGGGGCTTGAGCGCAGCTTGCGGATCATGATGCCGCTGCTGTTCGTGATGATGGTGATCCTGTTGGGCTACAGCCTGACCACAGGGCACTTCATGGAGGGCGTGCATTTCATGTTCGACTTCCACCCGGACAAGTTGCTCGATGGCTTGCTGCCTGCCATGGGTCATGCGTTTTTCTCGCTGAGCGTCGGTGTCGGCTCGATCATGATCTATGGCGCTTATATGCCGAAGAACTCGTCGATCTCAGGGACAATTGTTGGCGTGGCGCTACTGGATACCTTTGTCTCGTTGCTGGCAGGTCTGGCCTTGTTTCCGATTGTGTTCGCTGCAGGTCTGAACCCGAGCGAGGGGCCCGGGTTAATGTTCGTCAGCCTGCCATTCGCTTTTGGTAACGTGGCGTTCGGCCAACTGATGGGTGTTGTTTTCTTCATCCTGGTAGCAATCGCGGCCTGGAGTTCGGCGATTTCCCTGCTGGAGCCGATGGTGGCGTACCTGGTTGAACGGACTAAAATCCGCCGCGGCTGGGTGACTTTCTGGCTGGCGTTTACCTGCTGGTTCGTTGGATTGGGGACTGTGTTCTCCTTCAATATCTGGCAGCAGGCCAAATTTTTCGTGAACGATGGCGCGGGTTTTCATCTCTATCAATGGGGTGCGGCAAGCGGTCTGGACTTCTTTGGGGTGATTGATTTCTTCACCTCGCGCATCATGCTGCCCCTAGGTGGTTTGTGTTTTGTGGTGTTTGCAGGTTGGGTGATGGGGCGCGACGCTGTACGTGATGAGCTGTCGATCCGCAGTCCGTTTCTGTTCGCTCTGACCTTGTTTTTGATGCGCTATGTGGCGCCAATCGGCATTCTCGTAGTGTTTGCCGCCCAGCTGTGGAAGTGACGCTTACATGACGACCCATATTCAACGCTCGGCCCTGCTGCCTTATCCGGCGCAAGCGCTCTATGACTTGGTCAATGATGTCGCGCGTTACCCGGAGTTTTTGCCTTGGTGCTCTTCAGCCGAGGTTCTGGAGGCCAGTGACGAGCACATGCGCGCCAGCCTTGCCGTTGCCAAAGGCGGGCTCAGTCAGCATTTCGTAACGAGCAACACCCTGGTCCCGGGGCATTCGATTGAAATGAACCTGGAAGAAGGCCCGTTCAATCAGTTGCACGGGGTCTGGGTATTCAAGCCGTTGGGGGAAAAGGCCTGCAAGATCAGTCTTGATCTGGCCTTTGACTATGCCGGCCCGATTGTCCGGGCAACCTTGGGGCCGTTGTTCAACCAAGCCGCCAATACCCTGGTCGATGCGTTCTGTCAGCGCGCCAAGCAGCTGCATGGTTGAGTCATTGATTGAGGTCGAAGTGGTGTATGCCGCTGTTGATCGTCAGGTGTTACTCAAGCTCGCGGTGCCGGCGGGCTCTACGTTGCTGGCGACCCTGCTGCGTTCGGGGATCGGTGCACAGTTTCCCGAGCTGGATCTGATGAATTGTACGCTGGGGATTTTTGGCAAAGTGGTGACTGATCCAGGCAGTCGTGTGGTGCAGGCGGGGGATCGAATAGAGGTTTATCGTCCGCTTCTGGCTGATCCCAAAGAAGTCCGTCGATTGCGCGCAGCTAAAGCCGCGCAAGCCAAAGCACGGGATCAATAGCCCTTACTAAATAGCAGGCAACAAAAAGCCCGGACATGCCGGGCTTTTTGTTGTGTCGCAAATTATTGCGGCGAGGTTCCCAGTGGTTCTGGAGTCGGGACCGGAGTGGTTTCTACCTGGTCCACTTCCTTTTGGATCTTATCCAGCAGCGAGCCCGGCTTGACCGGTTTCTCTGGTTTTGGTTTCTCGACGTTTTCCGCAGGTGCAGGAGCAGTCACCTTGGTGCCGTTGTCCTTGCCAAGAATGGCTTCGTCACGGCTTACGCCAGG
Source organism: Pseudomonas sp. (assembly GCA_026398835.1). Taxonomy (GTDB): domain Bacteria; phylum Pseudomonadota; class Gammaproteobacteria; order Pseudomonadales; family Pseudomonadaceae; genus Aquipseudomonas. Next base: position 16,472 of record JAPLSD010000598.1, on the reverse strand, counting down.
CATGAAATCACCCGACAGGCTGACGAGTTGGTCATTGGAATTGAAGATAATGCTGATACGTTCCTGTTGGCGTTCACCGCCGCCTGGTTGCAGGCTATATAAGTAATCCCAGCGATCGGCGTGGAACGTGTCGGTCAGCAGAGGGTTGCCCATGATAAACCGTACTTGCCGGCGGGTCATTCCCGGGCGTAACTGGTCTATCATGTCCTGCGTGACGACATTGCCCTGCTGGATGTCGATTTTGTAAACCCCGGGGAATGAACAACCGGCGAGTGCGAGCAGTCCCACGAGGGTGAAACTGGTTAGCAGGAGCTTGGTGTTTTGCATCGGTGGGCGACTTCCACTATCTTGGCTGGGACAACGTAAACCCCGATCATACCCGCATTAAGAGAAGCTGCGAAGCAGCATCCGCGAGAAAGCTGACCATGGTTGAAAATAGCGAACTACGTAAAGCCGGCCTTAAAGTGACCCTTCCACGGGTCAAAATTCTACAAATGCTCGATTCCGCCGAGCAGCGACACATGAGCGCCGAAGATGTTTACAAGGCGCTGATGGAAGCTGGCGAGGATGTTGGTCTGGCCACGGTTTACCGTGTTCTGACTCAGTTCGAAGCAGCTGGACTGGTGGTCCGTCATAATTTCGACGGCGGTCACGCGGTATTCGAGCTGGATGACGGCAAGCATCACGACCATATGGTCAACGTTGAGACCAGCGAAGTAATCGAATTCTTCGACGAAGAGATCGAGAAGCTTCAAAAGGCGATCGTTGAGAAGCATGGCTTCGAGATGGTGGATCACAATTTGGTGTTGTACGTACGCAAGAAAAAGTAAGCATGTCGCGCGGGGAACCGCGAAACGATCGAAGGCGACCCTAGGGTCGCCTTCGTGCTTTCTGCCGCCTTAGATTTTGGCGGTGACAACCATCTTTTTAGCGTGCGCCAAGGATTCCTTGGTGAGATCGATGCCGCCCAGCATGCGCGCCACTTCCTCGACCCGTTCGGTTTTACCCAGCTTGGATACAGCTGTGTGGGTGGCATCGCTGCCGCGTACTTTGTGCACGAAAAGGTGTTGATGGCCTTGGGCGGCCACTTGCGGCAAGTGGGTAACTGTCAGGACCTGTCCGCGTTCGCCCAGCCGTCGCAGCAATTGACCAACAATCTCGGCGGTCGGTCCGCCGATGCCTACGTCCACTTCGTCGAATACCAGCGTTGGCACGCGAGAGGTTTGCGCAGTAATCACCTGTATTGCCAGGCTGATCCGTGAAAGCTCACCGCCTGACGCCACTTTGGCCAGCGCTTTGAGTGGTTGTCCGGGGTTGGCGCTGACCAGCAGTTCCACTTGTTCCAGGCCATTGGGCAGCAGTTCATTGCTGGTGTTGGGACGAAGCTCAATGGTGAAGCGCCCGCCGGGCATACCAAGACGCTGGATTTCCACTTCGACGGCACTGGCCAGGCTGCTCGCCGCTTGGTAGCGCAAATCGCTCAGCTCCCTGGCCTTCTCCTGATAATGCCGAGCGAATGAAGCCAGCTCGTCGCCCAGTCGCTCAATGGATTCGTCATTGGCGTTCAGCGTTTCGACTTCATCCAGCAGCTTTTGCTGCATATCCGCGACTTCGGTGGGTTGGATACGGTGTTTGCGGGCCAGTGTGTATATCGCATCGAGGCGTTCCTCGAGTTGCTGAAGGCGTGCCGGGTCGGCGTCAAAGTGATCGAGAAACCGATTCAGTTCGCCAACGGCTTCTTCAACCTGAATCTGCGCGCTCGTCAGCAAATTGGTGGCTTCGCCCAAGGCGCCTGCGGAATTGTTCACGCTCGATAGGCGGTTGAGGCTCGCCGTCAGGGCATTAAGGACATTTCCTGAGTCGCTTTCGCTGCACTGCTCGACAACTTGTCGGCAAATGCCCAGCAGGGTTTCGGCGTTGGTCAGGTTTTTGTGCTCTTGTTCCAGCTGCTCCAGTTCATTATCGCCAAGGCCGAGGTTTTCCAGTTCTTCGAGTTGGTAGCTGAGCAGTTGATGTCGAGCGCGCTGCTCATCGCCGGAGTTGGAAAGATGCTCCAACTCTTGGCGGGTCTGGCGCCAGCGCTGGGCGGCGAGTTGTACCTGGCGGGCCAGGTCAGTGGCGCCAGCATATTCGTCGAGCAGGCGGCGATGGGTATCGGTTTTCAGCAGGGACTGATGTTCGTGCTGGCTGTGAATGTCGATCAGCAGCTCGCCGAGGGCTTTGAGGTCACCGAGCGGGCAGGGGGTGCCGTTGATATAGCCACGTGAGCGTCCCTCGGCAGTGATTACCCTGCGCAGAATGCACGGGCCCTCGTTGTCAAGGTCGCGCTCGGCCAGCCAGGCGCTGGCTTCTGGAATGTCCACCAGATCGAAGGTGGCCAGAATATCGGCCTTGTCCGCGCCCGGGCGAACTACGCCGCTGTCGGCGCGATCACCGAGGGTCAGGCCCAGAGCGTCGAGCATGATCGACTTGCCGGCGCCGGTTTCGCCTGTGATTACGCTCATCCCGCGATCCAGCTCCAGATCGAGATGTTCAACAATGGCGTAGTTATGTACAGACAGGTGCACCAGCATAGAGGCCGCTCCCAGGCTTTAGGTCTGGTTATTTATACAGTGTTTTGTTTCTGGCTGACAATGCCTTCCCTTAGCTCGATTTGCTTGAGTAGAGATATTTTTTAGCTCGTCCAGGAATGATGATGCCCGGGTGTTTTGAAGGGTTAATGGTTTTTGCCGCTCTGCCAGCCCTTGAACCTGAAAATTGCGACCCCATATACCGGGGCAGAAGCGCGAGTCGAGCTCGCGGACGAAATTGAAAGGAGAAATCTATGGCTGACGAACAGACGCTGGATACGCAAAATCTAGACGCCGATCAGGCTCCCGAGGCTTCGGGTGATGACCTGGTGGCTCGTGTGCAACTGCTCGAAGAGCAACTGGCAGGCGCCCATGATCAGGCTTTGCGTGTTGCGGCCGATCTGCAAAACGTCCGCCGTCGTGCCGAGCAGGACGTAGAAAAAGCCCACAAGTTCGCGCTGGAAAAATTTGCCAGCGATCTGCTGCCGATCATCGACAGTCTGGAGCGTGGCCTGGAGTTGTCCAACCCGGACGACGAAAGCATCCGCCCGATGCGTGAAGGGATCGAGCTGACCCTGAAAATGTTCCAGGACACCCTGAAACGTTATCAGCTGGAGGCGATCGATCCTGAAGGTGAACCCTTCAATGCCTCGCAGCACCAGGCGATGGCCATGCAGGAAAGCGCCGACGTTGAGCCAAACAGCGTGCTCAAGGTGTTTCAAAAGGGTTATCAGCTCCATGGTCGCTTGCTGCGTCCGGCCATGGTCGTGGTCAGCAAGGCACCTGCAGCGGTTTCGCCTTCGATTGACGAGCAAGCTTGAAATTAGCCGCAAGGCCCCCATTTAGAAGTCAAGTGTTTAAGTGCTACCGCAGTTAGCCACCACTGCTGCGGCAACCAAATCCAAAGTTTAGGGAGAGTTAACATGGGCAAAATTATCGGTATCGACCTGGGGACCACTAACTCCTGTGTCTCCGTTCTTGAAAACGGCAAAGCTAAAGTCATCGAAAACGCCGAAGGCGCGCGTACCACTCCTTCGATCATTGCCTATGCCAACGACGGTGAAATCCTGGTTGGCCAATCGGCCAAGCGTCAGGCTGTGACCAATCCGCACAACACCCTGTATGCGGTGAAGCGTTTGATCGGTCGTCGTTTCGAAGAAGAAGTCGTACAGAAAGACATTCAGATGGTCCCTTACAAGATCGTCAAGGCTGACAACGGCGACGCATGGGTTGAAGTTAACGGCCAGAAAATGTCTCCTCCTCAGATTTCGGCTGAAATCCTGAAGAAAATGAAGAAGACCGCCGAAGACTACCTCGGTGAGACCGTGACCGAAGCGGTGATCACCGTTCCGGCCTACTTCAACGACAGTCAGCGTCAGGCTACCAAGGACGCCGGCCGCATCGCGGGTCTGGACGTAAAACGTATCATCAACGAACCGACTGCAGCCGCTCTGGCTTACGGTATGGACAAAGCCAAGGGCGATCACACCGTGATCGTTTATGACCTGGGCGGCGGTACTTTCGACGTATCCGTGATCGAAATTGCTGAAGTTGATGGCGAGCACCAGTTCGAAGTGCTGTCCACCAATGGTGACACTTTCCTTGGCGGTGAAGACTTCGACATTCGTCTGATCGACTACCTCGTTGACGAATTCAAGAAAGAAAGCGGCATGAACCTCAAGGGTGACCCGCTGGCAATGCAACGCCTGAAAGAAGCTGCTGAAAAGGCCAAGATCGAGCTGTCCTCCAGCCTGCAGACTGACGTCAACCTGCCGTACATCACTGCAGATGCGACCGGTCCTAAGCACTTGAACGTGAAAATTTCTCGCGCCAAGCTGGAAGCGCTGGTTGAAGACCTCGTTCAGCGCACTATCGAGCCTTGCCGTATTGCACTCAAAGATTCTGGTATCGACGTTGGCGCGATCAACGACGTAATTTTGGTCGGTGGTCAGACCCGTATGCCACTGGTTCAGAAGCTGGTAACTGAGTTCTTCGGTAAAGAAGCTCGTAAAGACGTTAACCCGGACGAAGCTGTAGCCATGGGTGCTGCTATCCAGGGTGCGGTCTTGGCTGGTGATGTGAAAGACGTTCTGCTGCTCGACGTCAGCCCGCTGACTCTGGGTATCGAAACCATGGGCGGCGTGATGACTGCGCTGATCGAGAAAAACACCACGATTCCTACCAAGAAATCCCAAGTGTTCTCGACTGCCGATGACAACCAGGGCGCAGTGACTATTCACGTACTGCAAGGTGAGCGTAAGCAAGCCGTGCAGAACAAGTCTTTGGGCAAGTTCGACCTGGCCGAGATTCCACCGGCTCCACGTGGCGTGCCGCAAATTGAAGTGACCTTCGACATCGATGCCAACGGCATCCTGCACGTGGGCGCCAAAGACAAGGCTACCGGCAAGACTCAGTCGATCGTGATCAAGGCCAACTCCGGTCTGTCCGAGGAAGAAATTCAGCAGATGATTCGCGATGCTGAAGTCAACGCTGACGAAGATCGCAAGTTCGAAGAGCTGGCCACTGCCCGTAACCAGGGTGATGCGCTGGTTCACTCGACTCGCAAAATGATCGCAGACGCTGGCGATAAAGTGACTGCTGAAGAGAAGACCGCGATCGAAGCTGCTCTGGTTGCACTTGAGGCCGCTGTTAAAGGCGACGACAAGGCTGCCATTGAAGCCAAGGTTGAAGAGCTGTCCAAGCTGTCTGCTCCAGTCGCTCAGAAAATGTACGCCGAGCAAGGCAATCCGGCAGACGCGGCGGCCAAGCCAGCTGAATCGGCTGAAAAGGCTGACGACGTTGTCGACGCTGAGTTTGAAGAAGTCAAAGACCACAAGTAAGTTAACTTTGGTCGGCCGGTTGACTGCGATTAAGCGGTGACTGGTAGGATGTCGCCGCGCGGGAGCTTGCTCCCGCGTTGGCGTGTCTGGAGTAAGTGAATTTTTACAGCATGCGACAACGTTCGGGTGCTGGCGGTACGGTCGGGATGCTCCTGCTTTTCGGTCGACTATTACCGCGCACGCTGGCCAGGTTTCTGGCTGCAAATCAAAGACCAGGATCGTTGAATTGACGTGAGTTGGGTCCGGGCCTGTATTGGGGCTCAACGAGTTTGGCGAGGCTCAGGAGGGGTTTGCCGAACGTCCTTAAGAGTGCAAAGACTTATGGCAAAGCGTGACTATTACGAAGTGTTGGGTGTGGAGCGCGGCTCCAGCGAGACGGACCTGAAGAAGGCTTACCGTCGTCTGGCGATGAAGCACCACCCGGACCGTAATCCCGATGACAAAGCGTCGGAAGATATGTTCAAAGAGGCCAACGAGGCCTATGAAGTGCTGTCCGATTCCAGTAAGCGCGCTGCTTACGACCAGTACGGTCATGCAGGCGTCGACCCAAGCATGGGCGGCGGCGGTGCTGGTTTTGGTGGTCAGAACTTCTCGGACATCTTTGGTGATGTTTTCAGTGATTTCTTCGGTGGCGGTCGCGGTGGTTCTCGTGGCGGCGCTCAGCGCGGTAGCGACTTGCGTTACACGCTGGAGCTGAACCTGGAAGAGGCGGTGCGCGGCACGACGGTGAATATCCGTGTTCCGACACTGGTCAACTGCAAGCCTTGCGATGGTTCCGGTGCCAAGAAGGGCTCCTCGCCGATCACCTGCTCGACCTGTGGCGGTATTGGTCAGGTGCGGATGCAGCAGGGTTTCTTCTCGGTGCAGCAAACCTGCCCGCGTTGCCATGGCCAGGGCAAGGTCATTGCCGATCCATGCGACTCCTGCCATGGTCAGGGTCGTGTCGAAGAATCCAAAACCCTGTCGGTAAAAGTGCCGGCTGGCGTTGACACGGGCGACCGTATTCGCCTGTCTGGCGAAGGTGAGGCGGGTGCTCAGGGTGGGCCGACTGGCGACCTGTACGTGGTCATCAATGTGCGCGAGCACGCGATCTTCCAGCGCGACGGCAAACATTTGTTCTGCGAAGTGCCGATCAGCTTCGTTGATGCGGCTCTGGGTGGCGAGCTGGAAATCCCGACCCTTGATGGTCGGGTCAAGCTGAAGATTCCTGAAGGTACGCAGACCGGTAAGCAGTTCCGGGTTCGCGGCAAGGGCGTCGCGCCGGTTCGTGGTGGCGGTGCAGGCGACTTGATGTGCCGTGTTGCGGTCGAGACTCCAGTCAATCTGGGTCGTCGTCAGCGTGAACTGCTCGAAGAGCTTCGCAATTCCTTGGCGGACGACAATACTCATTCGCCCAAAACGACCGGCTGGTTCGAAGGCGTGAAGCGCTTCTTTGGCGATCTGTAAGGAGACAGGCATGCGACGTATAGCTGTGATGGGCGCTGCCGGGCGCATGGGCAAGATCCTGGTCGAGGCGGTGCAGCAGCGCGCGCCGCTCACTGGTTTGACGGCAGCGATCGTGCGTCCTGGCAGTACTTTGATCGGGGTGGATGCCGGTGAGCTGGCATCGCTGGGGCGTGTCGGTGTGTCGTTGACTGACAGCCTGGAGAAGGTGGCTGACGAGTTCGATGTATTGATCGACTTCACCCTCCCGGAGGTCATGCTGAAAAACCTGGCGTTCTGCCGCAAGGCAGGCAAGGCCATGGTGATCGGCACCACAGGATTGGGCGCCACGGAAAAGCAGCTGCTGGTCGAGGCGGGCAAGGACATTCCGATTGTGTTCGCGGCCAATTTCAGTGTCGGCGTGAATCTGTCGCTGAAGCTGCTCGATATGGCGGCTCGCGTGCTGGGCGATGATGCTGATATCGAAATTATCGAAGCGCATCATCGACACAAGATCGATGCACCTTCAGGTACGGCTTTGCGCATGGGCGAGGTCATCGCCAGTGCGTTAGATCGTGATCTGCAGAAGGTTGCGGTCTATGGGCGTGAAGGCCATACCGGTGCACGCGAGCGCGAAACCATCGGCTTTGCCACCGTTCGCGGTGGTGATGTTGTCGGTGATCATACGGTGCTGTTCGCCTGTGAGGGGGAGCGACTGGAGATCACTCATAAGGCGTCGAGTCGCATGACTTTCGCCAGGGGTGCCGTTCGTGCCGCTTTGTGGCTCGATGGTCGTGCGCCTGGTCTGTGGTAGACCAAAAAAGCCTTTTTCTGTAAGCTACAGCTTTAGTGTGTCCACTAAAAGCGCGCAGATAATTCGACGAAGAAGCGGGGTGACGTGTCTATACGTCATTCCGCTTTTTTGCAACCTGCGATCGCCCTTTCAGGCTTTATTTACGGGAGGTCTTCTTGACTAAGCCAGCCATACTCGCCCTTGCTGATGGCAGCATTTTTCGCGGCGAAGCCATTGGAGCCGACGGTCAAACCGTTGGTGAGGTGGTGTTCAACACCGCAATGACCGGCTATCAGGAAATCCTTACCGATCCTTCCTATGCCCAACAGATTGTTACCCTGACCTACCCGCACATCGGCAACACCGGCACCACGCCGGAAGATGCCGAGTCTGATCGTGTCTGGTCGGCAGGTCTGGTTATTCGCGACCTGCCACTGGTTGCAAGCAACTGGCGTAACACGATGTCCCTGTCCGATTACCTGAAAGCCAACAACGTTGTGGCGATCGCTGGTATCGACACTCGCCGCCTGACACGCATCCTGCGTGAGAAAGGCGCGCAGAACGGCTGCATCATGGCCGGCGACAACATTTCCGATGAAGCAGCAATTGCCGCCGCGCGCGGTTTCCCTGGCCTCAAAGGTATGGATCTGGCGAAAGTCGTCAGCACCAAAGAAAGCTACGAGTGGCGCTCCACTGTCTGGGACTTGAAAACCGACAGTCACGCGACCATCGAAGCGTCTGAGTTGCCATACCACGTGGTTGCCTACGACTACGGCGTCAAGCTGAACATCCTGCGCATGCTGGTTGAGCGCGGTTGCCGTCTGACCGTTGTTCCGGCGCAAACCCCAGCCAGCGAAGTCCTGGCCCTCAAGCCAGACGGCGTGTTCTTGTCCAACGGTCCTGGTGATCCGGAGCCTTGCGACTACGCGATCCAGGCGATCAAGGACATTCTCGAGACCGAGATTCCGGTATTCGGCATCTGTCTCGGCCACCAGCTGCTGGCCCTGGCCTCCGGCGCCAAGACCATGAAAATGGGTCATGGCCACCATGGTGCCAACCACCCGGTTCAGGATCTGGATTCCGGCGTCGTGATGATCACCAGCCAGAACCACGGTTTTGCGGTGGATGAGTCGACTCTGCCGGGCAACGTCCGGGCGATTCACAAATCGCTGTTCGACGGTACCCTGCAAGGTATCGAGCGCACTGACAAGAACGCGTTCAGCTTCCAGGGTCACCCTGAAGCGAGCCCGGGCCCGAATGATGTGGCGCCTCTGTTCGATCGCTTCATCGACGCCATGGCCAAGCGCCGCTAATCGCGCGCCTTGAGAATGTAGCGAAAAGGCGCCTGAGGCGAACCCGGTAACTCCGGCGGATTTCCCTCAGGCGCCTCGGAAAATGTTCAAGGCGGCCTCTCCCTTGGGATTGCCGTCGGACCTGCGGATTTGAGTGACAACTAATGCCAAAACGTACAGACATAAAAAGCATCCTGATTCTCGGCGCTGGCCCGATCGTTATCGGCCAGGCCTGTGAATTCGACTACTCCGGCGCCCAGGCCTGCAAAGCCCTGCGCGAGGAGGGTTATCGCGTCATCCTGGTGAACTCCAACCCAGCGACCATCATGACCGACCCGGACATGGCTGACGCGACCTACATCGAGCCGATCAAGTGGCAGACCGTTGCCAAAATCATCGAAAAAGAACGTCCTGACGCGCTGCTGCCTACCATGGGCGGCCAGACCGCTCTGAACTGCGCCCTGGACCTGGAGCGCGAAGGCGTTCTGGAGAAGTTCGGTGTGGAAATGATCGGCGCCAACGCCGACACCATCGACAAGGCTGAAGACCGTTCGCGTTTCGATAAAGCGATGAAGTCCATCGGTCTGGACTGCCCGCGCTCCGGTATCGCCCACAGCATGGAAGAGGCCAATGCGGTTCTCGAGAAGCTTGGCTTCCCGTGCATCATCCGTCCATCCTTCACCATGGGCGGCACGGGTGGCGGTATCGCTTACAACCGTGAAGAGTTCGAAGAGATCTGCGCTCGCGGTCTGGACCTGTCGCCGACCAAAGAGCTGCTGATCGACGAATCGCTGATCGGCTGGAAAGAATACGAGATGGAGGTTGTCCGCGATAAGAAGGACAACTGCATCATCGTCTGCTCCATCGAAAACTTTGACCCGATGGGTGTGCACACCGGTGACTCGATCACTGTCGCACCGGCTCAGACCCTGACCGACAAGGAATACCAGATCATGCGTAACGCCTCCCTGGCGGTACTGCGTGAGATCGGCGTGGAAACCGGCGGTTCGAACGTACAGTTCGGTATTTGCCCGGACACCGGTCGCATGGTCGTGATCGAGATGAACCCGCGGGTATCCCGTTCCTCGGCACTGGCCTCCAAAGCTACCGGCTTCCCGATTGCTCGGGTCGCAGCCAAACTGGCGATCGGTTACACCCTCGACGAACTGCAGAACGAGATCACCGGCGGCAAGACCCCGGCCTCTTTCGAGCCGTCTATCGACTACGTCGTAACCAAGCTCCCACGTTTCGCCTTCGAGAAGTTCCCTAAGGCTGACGCTCGTCTGACCACGCAAATGAAGTCGGTCGGCGAAGTCATGGCCATCGGCCGGACCTTCCAGGAATCCCTGCAGAAAGCCCTGCGCGGCCTGGAAGTTGGTGTCAGCGGTCTGGACCCGAAACTCGACCTGAGTAACCCGGAAAGCATGGGTGTGCTCAAGCGCGAGCTGACCGTGCCGGGCGCCGAGCGTATTTGGTACGTCGCGGATGCTTTCCGTGCCGGCATGACTGTCGAAGACATCTTCGGCATGAACATGATCGATCCATGGTTCCTCGTACAGATCGAAGATCTGGTGAAGGAAGAAGAGCGGGTCAAAACCCTCGGTCTGGCCACCATCGACCGTGACGTGATGTACCGCCTCAAGCGCAAAGGCTTCTCCGATGCGCGTCTGGCCAAGCTGCTGGGCGTGACCGAGAAGGCCCTGCGTCGCCACCGTCACAAGCTTGAAGTCTATCCAGTCTACAAGCGTGTCGACACCTGCGCCGCCGAGTTCGCGACCGACACCGCTTACATGTATTCGACCTACGAGGAAGAGTGCGAGGCCAACCCTTCGACGCGCGACAAGATCATGATCCTGGGTGGCGGTCCGAACCGCATCGGCCAAGGCATCGAGTTCGACTACTGCTGCGTTCACGCGGCACTCGCCCTGCGCGAAGACGGGTACGAGACCATCATGGTCAATTGCAACCCGGAAACCGTATCGACCGACTACGACACCTCGGATCGCCTGTACTTCGAGCCAGTGACCCTGGAAGACGTGCTGGAAATTGTCCGCGTCGAGAAGCCAAAAGGTGTGATCGTTCAGTACGGCGGCCAGACTCCGCTGAAACTGGCCCGCGCTTTGGAAGAAGCTGGCGTGCCGATCATCGGCACCAGCCCTGACGCCATCGACCGTGCCGAAGACCGTGAGCGCTTCCAGCAAATGGTTGAGCGTCTGAACCTGCGTCAGCCGCCGAACGCTACCGTTCGCAGCGAAGACGAAGCCATTCGCGCTGCCGGCAAGATCGGTTACCCGCTGGTGGTGCGTCCGTCCTACGTACTGGGCGGTCGGGCGATGGAAATCGTCTACGAAGAAGAAGAGCTCAAGCGTTACCTGCGTGAAGCGGTGCAAGTGTCCAACGACAGCCCGGTGCTGCTGGATCACTTCCTCAACTGTGCCATCGAGATGGATGTCGACGCAGTTTGCGACGGCACTGACGTCGTGATCGGCGCAATCATGCAGCACATCGAACAGGCTGGCGTGCACTCCGGCGACTCCGCTTGCTCGCTGCCGCCATACTCGTTGCCGGCTCACATCCAGGACGAAATGCGCGAGCAGGTCAAGAAGATGGCCCTCGAACTCGGCGTTGTCGGTTTGATGAACGTGCAGTTGGCGCTGCAAGGCGAAGACATCTACGTCATCGAAGTCAACCCGCGCGCATCGCGTACTGTTCCATTCGTATCGAAGTGCATCGGTGTTTCCCTGGCGATGATCGCGGCTCGCGTCATGGCCGGTAAAACCCTGAAGGAAATCGGCTTCACCAAAGAAATCATCCCGAACTTCTACAGTGTGAAAGAGGCGGTGTTCCCATTCGCCAAATTCCCTGGTGTTGACCCGATCCTCGGCCCAGAGATGAAGTCCACTGGCGAAGTGATGGGCGTCGGCGACACCTTCGGTGAAGCGTTCGCCAAAGCCCAGATGGGTGCCAGCGAAGTGCTGCCGACGGGTGGCACTGCGTTCATCAGCGTGCGCGACGATGACAAGCCGCTGGTTGCAGGTGTAGCCCGTGATCTGATCAACTTGGGCTTTGAAGTGGTCGCGACTGCCGGTACTGCCAAGATGATTGAGGCGGCAGGCCTGAAAGTGCGCCGTGTGAACAAGGTGACAGAAGGTCGTCCGCACGTGGTCGACATGATTAAGAATGACGAAGTCACGCTGATCATCAACACCACGGAGGGTCGTCAGTCGATTGCTGATTCCTATTCCATTCGTCGCAACGCCTTGCAGCACAAGATCTACTGCACTACCACCATTGCTGCTGGCGAAGCCATCTGTGAAGCGCTCAAGTTCGGTCCCGAGAAGACCGTGCGCCGCTTGCAGGATCTACACGCAGGATTGAAGGCATGATCAAATACCCAATGACCGTCCAGGGCGCAAAAGCCCTGGAAGAAGAGCACGCTCACCTGACCAAGGTCGTCCGTCCGAAGCTTAGCCAGGACATCGGTACGGCCCGCGAGCTGGGCGACTTGAAGGAAAACGCCGAGTACCATGCGGCCCGCGAACAGCAGGGCATGGTCGAAGCGCGGATTCGTGATATCGAAGGTCGCATGCAGAATGCGGTAATTATCGACGTCACGACTATTCCTCATACCGGCAAGGTGATTTTCGGCACCACCGTCGAAATCGCCAATGTCGAAACCGACGAGAGCGTGACCTATCACATCGTTGGTGAGGATGAAGCTGACTTCAAGTTGGGCAAGATTTCGGTCGGTTCGCCTCTCGCTCGCGCCTTGATTGCCAAGGAAGAGGGTGATGTGGTGGCGGTTAAAACGCCTGGCGGTGTTATCGAGTATGAGATTGTCGAAGTTCGTCACATCTGAAAGAAGGCGCCCGCTGCATGCGGGCGCCGTGCTCTGGCAGCTGACCCAGATGTTGTGGGTCGGAGGCGTGTGGCTGCTGCACATTGGTCTGCTGCCGGTGCTGGGGCAAATTGGCCTGGCGCCGCTGCTGATCGAAGAGATTGGAAGTATGCTGAGTGCGCTGCTGGTGGGATTTACAGTGGTGTGCGGGATTTTGCAGGCTCTGGTGCTGATACAGGCCGAGGGTCTGAGGAGTCTGTGGCGGGATATTCGCGGGCAACTGCTGCTGTTGGTGCTGTATGCGTGCGCGATGTATTTCGTGGTGAGAGTCGGCTGGCCGGAAGCGGTTCGCTGGCAGTTGTTCAGCTATCTTGTTTTAGGTTTTTCCGGGCTTGTGCTGGTATTGCAGCCAGTGCCGGGGTGGAGCGGCAGGGTGCGCGAAGCACACCCTTGACCCTTGATATCACTTGAAGCGGTGGACGTTCGACAGTTGCTTGTTGACGCTGAAGTTCTTGCGATAAATCAACGCCATTTTGCCGATGACTTGCACCAGATCTGCCTTGCCAGCCTTGCACAACTCTGCAACGGCTCCCAGGCGAGATTCGCGTTCGAGGATGTTGAGCTTGATTTTTATCAGCTCGTGATCGCTCAAAGCGCGTTCAAGTTCGGCTAACACACCTTCAGTCAAACCGTTGTCAGCCACAGTCAAAACTGGTTTCAGATGGTGGCCAATGGATTTGTACTGTTTCTTCTGCTCTTGAGTGAGCGGCATAATCTGACCCCTGTGTCTGATCTTGTAAAAAGCGGCGGCCAGTTTACCCGAGCGAGTCCGGGACCGCCCAGTTAATCACGACCCGTTTTATTTTTGAGTTTATTTTTGAGGTGGCCCGTGGCCCGTTCCAAGACAAGTCATAACTGGCTGAAAGAACACTTCAACGACCCGTACGTCAAAATGGCGCAAAAAGATGGGTATCGTTCGCGTGCCAGCTACAAATTGCTGGAGATCCAGGAGAAGGACCGCCTTATCCGTCCTGGAATGAGCGTAATCGACCTCGGCGCAGCGCCAGGAGGGTGGTCGCAGGTGACCAGTCGTCTGATTGGTGGCCAAGGTCGACTGATCGCATCCGACATCCTGGAAATGGACAGCATCCCTGATGTGACCTTCATTCAAGGGGATTTCACCGAAGATGCGGTACTGGCACAAATCCTCGAAGCGGTAGGTAATACACAAGTAGACCTTGTGATTTCCGATATGGCCCCCAATATGAGTGGATTGGCGGCTGTGGATATGCCACGTGCGATGTTCCTGTGCGAATTGGCACTGGATCTTGCGGGCCGGGTTTTACGTCCCGGTGGTGATTTTTTGATCAAGGTCTTCCAGGGTGAAGGCTTCGACGAGTACCACAAAGACATCCGCAAGCTGTTCGATAAGGTGCAGATGCGCAAGCCGCTGTCTTCCCGTGACAGGTCCCGTGAGCAGTATTTGCTGGGGCGCGGTTTTCGCGGAATCGAAGGTGCTGCGAGTGTTGAGCGTTTGTAGTGCAGGGGCGATAGTTTTTTTCAATGGTGTCGTCTCGTGAACATAAGCGAATATTGTGTAGTCAAAGTTTCACAAAGGGTTACAGACAGCGCCTGCCAGAGCTGTAGGTAATGTAGTAAGTTAGGCCGGTGAATATCATGCGAAGCGCGCGCCAGTAGCGGAGCTTGCTTCAGAGGGTAGTTAATTGAACGATATGGCAAAGAATCTGATCCTGTGGTTGATCATTGCGGCTGTCCTGGTGACGGTGATGAACAACTTCTCCAGCCCTAACGAGCCGCAGACCCTCAACTATTCCGACTTCATCCAGCAAGTGAAGGATGGCAAGGTCGAGCGCGTAGCGGTTGACGGCTATGTGATTACCGGCAAGCGCAACGATGGCGACAGCTTCAAGACCATTCGTCCTGCGATTCAGGACAACGGTCTGATCGGCGATCTGGTGGATAACCACGTAGTCGTCGAAGGTAAGCAGCCTGAGCAGCAAAGCATCTGGACCCAGCTTCTGGTCGCAAGCTTCCCGATCCTGGTGATCATCGCCGTCTTCATGTTCTTCATGCGGCAGATGCAGGGCGGTGCAGGCGGGAAGGGTGGGCCGATGAGTTTCGGCAAGAGCAAGGCGCGCCTGCTATCCGAAGATCAGGTGAAAACCACTTTGGGTGACGTTGCTGGTTGCGATGAAGCCAAGGAAGAAGTTGGCGAGCTCGTTGAGTTCTTGCGCGATCCGGGCAAGTTTCAGCGTCTTGGCGGCCGTATTCCTCGCGGCGTACTGATGGTCGGTCCTCCGGGTACCGGTAAAACCTTGCTGGCCAAAGCTATTGCCGGTGAAGCAAAAGTGCCGTTCTTCACCATTTCCGGTTCCGATTTCGTCGAGATGTTCGTCGGCGTAGGTGCCAGCCGTGTTCGCGATATGTTCGAACAGGCCAAGAAACACGCTCCATGCATCATCTTCATCGATGAAATCGACGCCGTCGGTCGCCACCGTGGCGCCGGTATGGGTGGTGGTCACGATGAGCGCGAGCAGACTCTCAACCAGTTGCTGGTAGAGATGGATGGTTTCGAGATGAATGACGGTATCATCGTCATCGCTGCAACTAACCGTCCTGATGTGCTTGACCCGGCATTGCTGCGTCCAGGCCGTTTCGACCGTCAAGTTGTCGTGGGTCTGCCGGATATTCGCGGTCGCGAACAGATTCTGAAAGTACACATGCGTAAAGTGCCGATGGGTGATGACGTCGCCCCGGCGGTAATTGCCCGTGGTACTCCTGGCTTCTCCGGTGCGGATCTGGCTAACCTGGTGAACGAGGCTTCGTTGTTTGCAGCTCGTACAGGTAAGCGCGTCGTAGAGATGAAAGAGTTCGAGCTCGCCAAAGACAAGATCATGATGGGCGCAGAGCGCAAATCTATGGTCATGTCCGAGAAAGAGAAGCAAAACACCGCCTACCACGAAGCGGGTCACGCTATCGTCGGTCGCGTTGTGCCTGAGCATGATCCGGTCTACAAGGTTTCGATCATCCCTCGCGGTCGCGCATTGGGTGTCACCATGTTCTTGCCGGAAGAAGATCGTTACAGCCTTTCCAAGCGTGCGTTGATCAGTCAGATCTGCTCGCTTTATGGCGGTCGTATTGCTGAAGAGATGACCCTGGGCTTCGACGGCGTCACAACGGGTGCCTCCAACGACATCATGCGTGCCAGTCAGATTGCGCGGAACATGGTTACCAAGTGGGGCCTGTCGGAAAAGCTCGGCCCTCTGATGTACGCTGAAGAAGAAGGCGAGGTGTTCCTGGGGCGCGGTGGCAGCCAGCACGCTAGTTTCTCGGGCGAGACCGCGAAGCTGATCGATTCTGAAGTGCGCAGCATCATTGACCAGTGCTACGGAACTGCCAAACAGATCCTTACGGACAATCGCGACAAGCTCGATGCGATGGCCGATGCCTTGATGAAGTACGAAACTATCGATGCTGAGCAGATCGATGACATCATGGCTGGCCGGACTCCACGTGAACCTCGCGACTGGTCGGGCGGTACCGGTACTACCGGAGCTCCTCCAGTAGTGCAGGGCGAGCGCCCGGAAACCCCAATCGGCGGTCCGGCTGCTGACGTCTAAGGTTTGAAATGACTTTTGTACAGTCCTCGACCCGGTTGCCTTGCGGCAACCGGGTTCTTGATTTGGCCCGCACGCA